>JAEUQL010000362.1 GCA_016789295.1 Blastocatellia bacterium
ATTGCAGCATTCCATATCACCGGAGCTACATAAGAGAGAAAGAAGCGGTGATGGCTATTGAGTATCCCTAAACACCACGCCGACATCACAAGCAGCCCTGTACCTGGAAAGAATATCCTGACAAGTTCTATTGCCAACACTCTCTTTTCATCCTTAAAGCCAGGGGCTATCAGGTCTATCAAAATAGGTGTTGCCAGAACACCCAGTAGCACAAGAACTGCAGTAACAAGAGCAAGTAGTGAAGCCACCGCACCAGCTACACGCCCTGCCTCGGCCTTCTCTTGCTTGGCAACCAGGCCAGAATAGACAGGAATGAAAGAGGCAGAAAGAACACCTTCACCAAAAAGGTTTTGTAGAAAGTTTGGTATTCGCATAGCTGCGTTAAAAGCGTCTGCAGCCGCAGAGTTGCCAAAAAAGTGTGCAAAGACGCTTACTCTGACAAAACCAGCTATGCGACTTAGAAAGATACCGGCAGCAACAAGGTAGGCTCCACTTATAGATCTCTTACTCAACTACTCTACTCCTCGAAGAAACTCTTAGACAAAGACTAAATTTACTCACAAATCTTAATGAAAGAGAAAGATAGTCATCCGAAAAGAGATTGTTTTTTAGATGGGCTTGAGGCAAGATACAAAGTTTTTTATCTCCCTTCCAGCTTGGTGTATAAAATGACCGAACAGATAAACAAAGAAGTAGTTGCATCTCACGGCTTAACAGAAGAAGAGTTTGAGAGGATCAAGACGCTTCTTGGGCGGACTCCAAACATAACAGAGCTTGGAATTTTCTCTGTGATGTGGTCTGAACACTGCTCCTACAAATCTTCACGGGTGCATCTTAAACGTCTTCCTACAAAAGGTGACCTTGTAGTTCAAGGCCCCGGTGAAAATGCTGGCATTATTGATATAGGAGAGGACTGGTCGGTAGCATTCAAGATAGAATCTCACAACCATCCAAGCTTCATTGAGCCATATCAAGGTGCAGCTACGGGTGTAGGAGGAATACTTCGCGATATATTCACCATGGGAGCCAGGCCACTTGCCATTCTTGATAGTCTCAGGTTTGGCTCTGTTTCAAAACCACTCAACAAAAGGCTTGTTTCTGGAGTTGTTAAAGGCATAAGTGACTATGGTAATAGTTTCGGCTGTCCAACAATCGGTGGAGAGACAGTCTTTGCAGACTGCTATTCAAATAATCCTCTAGTTAATGTCTTTGCTCTAGGATTGGTGAGAAGAGATCAGATATTTTTGGCAAAAGCTGGAGGAATAGGAAACTCTGTTATCTATGTAGGAGCAAAGACTGGGCGCGATGGCATACACGGCGCAACAATGGCCTCAGCAGAGTTCGATGAATCGACAAGCGAGAAGCGGCCTACTGTTCAAGTAGGCGATCCATTCTACGAAAAACTCCTCCTAGAAGCTTGTCTGGAGGCGATGCGCACAGGAGCAATAGTTGGAATACAAGATATGGGTGCAGCAGGTCTTACATCGTCGAGTTGTGAGATGGGAGCACGTGCAGGAACAGGCATAGACCTTGAACTAAGTCTTGTGCCTCAACGCGAAACAGGGATGAATGCCTATGAGATAATGCTTTCTGAGTCCCAAGAGAGAATGTTGATAGTTGCCGAGCCTGGAAGAGAACGCGAGCTTATAGAGATCTTCAACAAATGGGAACTCGACGCAGTAGTTATTGGCAAAGTAACTTCAAGCGGGCATTTAAGAGTCTTTCATCACGGGCAACTTGTAGCAGATATTCCAAATGATGCCTTAACAAACCAAGCCCCAGCATACAACCGACCAATGAAAGAGGTTGAAAGGCAGCATCCTTCTTCAGAAGAGCTTCGTAGCAGCTTCAATCTAGAAAAAGAGTCTGTTTCAGAAGTTTTCCATCGACTTATTAGATCATTTAACCTCTGTTCACGCCGTTGGATATACCAACAATACGACCATATGGTTAGAACCAACACTGTCGTCTTGCCTGGCTCTGATGCAGCAGTAATAAGATTGAAAGAGACTCGAAAAGCTGTAGCAATGACACTGGATGGAAACGGTCGCTACTGCCACCTCAATCCAAAAGAAGGTGCAAAGCTGATAATAGCCGAAGCGTGCCGCAACCTTGTTGTGAGTGGTGCTCGTCCAGTAGCAGCAACCAACTGTCTCAACTTTGCTTCACCAGAACGGCCTGAAGTTATGTGGAGTTTTAGTCAAATAATTGATGGAATGAGCGAAGCTTGCAAGGCTTTCAATACTCCTATAACCGGTGGAAATGTCAGCTTCTACAATGAGACCGAAGGACAAGGCATCTATCCAACACCTATTATCGGTATGGTAGGAATAGTCGATGAGATCAAGCATTTAACTACCTGCGGATTCAAACAGAGTGGAGATCTGATACTGGTTTTGGGTCAGACAAGAGAGGATCTTGGTGGAAGTGAGTATCTAGCAGAGATTCACGGTAAAGTTGTTGGCGATGCTCCTAGACTCGACATCGAGAAAGAGAAAGCTGTACAAAAATCTTGTCTTGAAGCTATCCAGAGCGGGCTTGTTACATCGGCGCACGACGTTTCGGATGGAGGATTGCTTGTAGCATTGGCAGAATCGGCTATAGCTATTCAAGGATCTACCCAGGCTGCAGCACAAAGGACGAAACCTCTTGGTGCAAAGATAGATCTCAATCTGGAAAAAGGTTTTGAAAGTGGAATCTCTTTGGCTGCCGCGCTCTTTGGTGAAAGCCCTTCTCGAATCATTCTCACAGTTAAAGAAGCGATGGCTGAAAAGATAGAAGAGATTGCCCAAAAGTACTCTGTAGTCTGCACACGCATTGGAACTGTTGGAGGAAGTGAGTTTATAGTCTCGGTTGATGGGCAAGTAGTGCTCAAAGAGCCTGTTTTGCAACTTTACAATAGCTGGCTCACCAGATTGGATGAGGCTTTATCAGAGCAATAAAGCCTCTGGCCTTAGATGAAAAGTTTTTACAACGAAACTACCGGGCGAAAGCCGACAGTGGCATTACTAAAATACCATCGATCACGACTAGCAGAGCGGCAACTAGCACTAATGCTTATCCATGAACCACCGCGAGCTACATAGTGGTGTGGAAATTGAAAATCTTTCATCCAAGCCGAACCATGTTTTGGCGCATTATTGTAGCTGGGGTGCCATATATCTTTGCACCACTCTGCAACATTGCCGTGCATATCATATAAACCAAATCCATTGGCTATTCCTGAACTACCTACTTCCGTAGTTCTTTCTCTATACTCCCCTTTCGGCATACTGGTATAAAGGCAATGGCAAAACCCTTTATGGAGCTTTCCACCACTTCCCATAGTAAGACTTGCTTTCTTGCTTATGAGCTTTAAGTGTCTATCTCTTTGGTCTATGTCGGCTGCTAAATTCAGGATGAAATGTAAACTTGTACAGATTTCAACTATAAACTGTATAAGTATCAAAAATGTAATACTATATAGAAATTTCAGTAGAGCTAGTTATTGTCACTTACCCACGACGGAAGCCGTGGTTTTCCTTGCCAGGGATCTATGAAGCCTGGCCAATATAGCAATTACTGCTTTTCTTCTCAAAACAGAGATTCAAACCAACTGCTTTGGAAATAATTTAAGACCGGGGAGCTTTTATGAGTAGTAATAGACAACTTTCTGACAAAGATAAGGAGCTATTATCAAAATTTTCGGCGGCTGCTTCTACTGTGTCACAGAAAGCTACTAATTCTACAACTGCTCCAGATTTACAGCCCGAAGATAGCAGAAACTACAAAGCAGGAAACATACCTGAAAGGACATGCTACGCACACCCAGAACTGGAAGGTATCTACTATTGTCAGATTTGTAATATATGGCGATGTAGAGACTGTGCAAATGATTATGGTGGTGTCTATGTCTGCTCACAATGTGACACTATAGCAGTACATTACCGAAAACTTAATGAAGTAGTAGTTCTATCAAAAGAAGCTTCAAAGCCATTTCAAACACAGATCCTCGATGCTTTGACCTTTCCATTTCGCCACTACATCATAACCTTGATAACCTTCTTGGCTACTTGGTTAGGTGCTGGCATAGGAGATTCAGCTTCAGATCTGATCAACTCTCCACCAATACTCAACATACTTTTTGGGCAGTCGGTAGGTGTGACAGGAACCATAATAGGCTTGCTCTTTCTTGGCTGGATATCTGCTGCTTGTATGGTTGCTCGCTCTGATGGTCACGAAGGTTGGGATACAGAAAAGATAACAGACTACTCGGTAGTAACAGAGCCATTATCTTTTTGGGCAGTCGCCGCGCTTGTAGCTCTGCTTCCTTTTGGGTTTTATGTTGGCTACAAACAGTTTCAATCTGTGATAATTACAATATTTTTTGGGTATGACCCAACACTCAAAAACTACACAGGTTTTACCATCTGGAACTATGTTGTCGCTCTGCTGCTAGCCGTTTGGGGACTGTTTTCCTATACAATGATACATATAGTAACAGCAGTTAGAAGGAGTGCTCTTGCAGGACTCAACCCTTTAGCCTGGATAGGAGCATTGGTAGGTTTGCGACAGTGGCTTGTTCCTATACTCTCTA
>JAEUQL010000363.1 GCA_016789295.1 Blastocatellia bacterium
GTTATGAGCTTAGCACCACTGCCGCAAGCAGCAACTACTCCAGGGGATTCTCTTAGAGGCCATGTCTTCTTTAAGGTTCCCAAGTCAAGTAACTACTATCAGTTAACACCCTAGCGGACTGTCAAGGAGCTATTTATGATCATCGACTGTCATTGTCATGCAGGAAAGGGTGATGGGCTTACCGGCCCTTGGGACACAGACGCGCCCCTCAAAAAGTATCTTGAACGTGCTTTGGAAGAGGGCATCGACCGCACTGCAATCTTTGCTACTTTTCATTCTGATTACAGAGCGGCAAACCGTGAAGTAGCCAAAATCGTTGCTTCTCTTCCCGACAGACTCTATGGCTTTGCGTTCGTTCATCCTGAACGTGACCAAGGGCGCGTCTATGAAATGGTCACAGAAGCCGTCCTTCAATATGGCTTCTGTGGTATCAAAGTCCATAACCACGACGGGCGCATCACACGCGAAATTTGCGAAGTAGCAGCAAACTTCTCACTACCTGTACTTTATGACGTGATGGGAGAGGTCTCTATAGTTGAGCTTTTGGCACAAGAATATCCCCAAGTCTCTTTTATTATTCCTCATTTAGGCAGTTTTGCAGATGACTGGAAGTCTCAGCTTGCACTCATAGACCATCTAGTAAGGCATTCAAACATATACACCGATACAGCAGGAGTTAGACGTTTTGATCTACTAGAACAGGCTTTGCACAGAGCTGGAGCAGAAAAGATACTATTTGGCTCTGATGGACCTTGGCTCCATCCAGGTGTAGAACTAGCCAAAATCTATGCCTTGAATCTACCAGAAGCTACAGAAGAGCTTATCCTGTCAAGAAATTTCCTCCGCTTGACCAGCAGAGCACGTAAAAACCGCCTCAAAACCAGTAGTAATCAGCCAAAAGCTTTACCAGAACCCAAGCTTCTTAACTCCTTCTATTGACTTACCTTGCTTGACACTGCTTGAAATTGCAATTAGATTTCTCTTTTCTTCTTAGACTTAATTTTAACTTCAGGTGTCACTTTAATTATGAAAAGGCAGGACTTGCTCTTCGCTGCCATAGTGGTCTTAGTCGTTGCAGGTCTAATCTATCTGTCAATTACAGGACGACATCCACAGCCTACAGTAAAAAACATTCCAGAACATCAGAACTTGCAGGCACTTACACCACGCGCAAAGTGCTTAGAGTGCCACGACCCACAAAACGGCTCTATAGTTGATAAAAGCAAGCGTATACAAGAGAAACACCCTGAAAAGTGGAAAGATGAAAAGTTTTCTTGTCTTAAATGCCACACTCTCCAAAAAGACTCTTCTAATGCTTCTCTGCTTATGATACTCAACTCTGCACAAACCAAATAACCTTTCATCCAAGGAGGCTCTTTGAATGAGTAAAGAACAACCAGCTTTCACTACTTACCAGAACTACATCAATGGCGAATGGGTATCTTCAAGGTCTGGTGAGGTCTACGAAAACTTCAACCCAGCCGATACTCGCCAATCCATAGGAAGATTTCAGGATTCGACCTCGGAAGACATAAACTTAGCCGTAGCTGCTGCAAAAGAAGCTTTTGAAAAATGGAGGCTGGTTCCTGCTCCACGTCGTGCAGAGATACTTTTCAAAGCCGCTCAGATAATAGTTGACCGCAAAGAAGAGTATGCTCGTGAGATGACCCGCGAAATGGGCAAAGTCCTCAAAGAGACTCGCGGAGATGTTCAAGAAGCGATAGATATGGCCTACTTCATCGGTGGTGAAGGTCGCCGCCTCTATGGCCAGACCACTCCTGCCGAACTTCCTAACAAGTTTGCTATGTCTGTACGTCAACCTGTGGGACTGTGTGGACTCATCACTCCTTGGAATTTTCCTATGGCTATTCCAAGCTGGAAGATCATGCCTGCACTCGTTTGTGGTAATACCTGTGTTATCAAGCCTGCCGAATCCACACCCGTTTCTGCTATCAACCTTGTCAAGGTTTTGCACGAAGCTGGCCTTCCAAAAGGCGTAGTCAACCTTGTTACCGGTGATGGACCCAAAGCTGGAGAGCCTCTTGTTAAGCATAAAAATGTCCGTCTCATCTCTTTCACTGGCTCGGTGGAAGTTGGTCGCATAGTCTCGCAGGCTGCAGCACCAGACTTCAAGCATTGTCATATGGAAATGGGTGGTAAGAATGTCATCATCGTACTTGATGATGCAAACATCGACCTTGCTGTTGAAGGTGCTGTCTGGGGTGGCTTTGGCACAACGGGTCAGCGATGCACTGCTGCGAGCCGAGTAGTCCTACACAAGAAAGTCTATAAAGAGTTTCTAGAAAAGTTTGTTGCTCGTGCTCGTGCCCTCAGAGTAGGAAATGGCCTTGATGAATCGGTCGAGATGGGGCCTTCGGCAAACGAAAGTCAGATGAATACAGTTCTTCGTTATATCGAGATTGGCAAAAATGAAGATAAAGCAACCTTGCTCACTGGTGGAGAAAGGCTGACAGAGGGTGACCTCAAGTACGGCTACTTTACCCAACCAACAATCTTTGGCGATGTCGATCCCAATATGAGAGTAGCTCAGGAAGAGATCTTTGGCCCGGTAGTCTCTTTGATTCCTTGCGACTCTCTCGAACAAGCAGTAGAGATTGGAAACAACGTTCAGTACGGACTTTCGGCAGCAATCTACACCCAAGATGTTAACAAAGCTTTTGCTGCAATGCGTGATATGTACACTGGCATCTTCTATGTAAACTCATCGACTATAGGTGCAGAAGTTCACTTGCCATTTGGTGGAACCAAGAACACAGGCAATGGACACAGAGAAGCTGGAACAGCCGCTCTAGACCTCTTCTCAGAGTGGAAGTCTGTCTATGTTGATTACAGTGGCAAGCTTCAGAAAGCACAGATAGACGAATGGAAAGGCACGGAATAGTTTATGATTAAGGCTGCGTCAAGAACTCACAACTTTACTTATGCAATCAGAAATATTGTTGGTGAAGCCAAGAAACTCGAAGCCCAAGGCAAAAAGATTACCTATCTCAACATAGGCGATCCTGTTCCTTACGGCTTCCAACCACCTCCACACTTGATCGAAGCCGTTAATAAGGCTATCAAAGATGGAATGAACGGCTACTCACCTTCAGTTGGTATTCTTGCGGCTCGCGAAGCCGTAGCCCGTGAATCCTGCTCTCGTGGTGTCAACATCACTGCTGAAGATGTGATAATCACTTCGGGAGCTTCTGAAGCGGCTGATATAGTTCTCGGCTCGATGCTTGAGATAGGTGATGAAGTTCTTGTACCAACGCCTGGCTATCCGCTCTACACTGCAATACTTGCAAAGCTTGGGGCAAAAGAGGTTCCCTATCTGCTCGATCCAAACAACAACTGGGAGCCTTCAATAGAAGCTATTCAAGCATCGATCACAGAAAAGACCAGAGCCATTGTCATCATCAATCCTAACAACCCAACGGGTGCTGTCTACAGTCGAGAAAATCTCTTAAAGATCCTTCAAATTGCCGAGCAAGCAGGGCTTGTAGTGCTTGCCGATGAAGTCTATTGGAGGATGACTTATGGTGAGCCAGCCCCACCGATTGCAAGTTTAGTTAATGACAGTGTTCCGGTAATAACATTTGAAAGTCTTTCAAAGATCTATCTTGCACCGGGTTGGCGAGTAGGTTGGATGAAGCTTTCCAATGCACATTTGATGAAAGAACTGATTGTTGCAATTCGGAAGATGGCTGATGCAAGGCTCTGCAGTGCTTGCCCGCCGCAATATGCAGTAGCAGCAGGTCTAGATGGAGACCATTCTTATCTAGCTGATGTAATGCAGAAGTTCAAAGAGCGTCGTGACATTACCTACAATCGCATCAATGCGATAGATGGGATGAACTGCACACTTCCCAATGGAGCCTTTTATCTTATGGCTCAAGTCGAGAGGTTGCATGGAGCTACAGACGAGCAGTTTATTCTCTCTCTCTTAAAAGAGACTGGAATACTTTTCGTTCACGGTTCAGGGTTTGGGACAAAAGCTGAAGATGGATATTTTCGAATTGTCTACTTACCAGAGCCATATATTCTCCATCAGGTCTATGATCAAGTCGCTGAGTTCGTAAAGCATTGGCCGAGCTATGTAACAGCAACCGTCTAGAGATCAAACTTCCGAGGTTGCACCAAAGAGGTAACCTCGGAAGCCTTCAAGATAGCCTTCTGAGTACCGAAACTCACCTTTCAAGTACAAAAGATTCAATTAGTATCTTCTAAAGTTTGTTCTGTTATCAACCATCAAGCAAAAGGTGGTATCTGTAAATACTTGAATAGTTCAACTAAAGGCTCAATCACTGCCTGATTTGGATTTTGGCTCTCAGATTCTTGCTTGTATATCTCAAAGGCTATCTTTAAGAAAGCTAAAGCTTCCTCTTTTTTATCTTGGTTTATATAAACAAGAACAATGTTTTGCAACATAACTATAGTATTTGGATGATGCCAGCCAAATATATTTTTTTGTATTTCTAGAGCCTGCAAGTGGAGAGGCTCTGCTTGTTCATTCCTTCCTTGACTTCTGTAGAGTTCAGCAAGGTTGTTGAGGCTTGAGGC
>JAEUQL010000364.1:0-238 GCA_016789295.1 Blastocatellia bacterium
TTCGTGAAGCAGGTGTCAAGCCTCTTATCATTGTTGACCACCATGAGCGCCAAGGTTTGATAGAGGCTTCATTTACAGACCTACGCAAAGTAGGTGCTACAGCAACGATCTATACAGAATACATGCGTGAAGGGCTTCTTACACTCGACAAATCGAATCCTCAGCACGTGCGTTTAGCAACAGCTTTGATGCACGGACTCAGAAGTGAAACTTTGGGTCTTGTTAGAGCAAAAGGGGC
>JAEUQL010000364.1:248-4561 GCA_016789295.1 Blastocatellia bacterium
CGCACACGTCGAGCAATAGACATAATAAAAGTAGCTCTAGAAAATCGCATAATTCGCCACAACTACTCGATAGCTGGTGTTGGATTCTTGCGCTATGAAGACCGGGATGCTGTTCCACAAGCTGCAGATTTTCTGCTGACTGAAGAGAATATACATACAGCCGTTGTATATGGAATAGTAACTAAAGAAGGTGAAAGAGAAGTTATCGTTGGTAGCCTTCGCACTACCAAAGTTACACTAAATCCAGATACTTTTCTGAAAAACTCTTTTGGTAAAGATTGGCAGGGCAATTATTACGGTGGTGGAAAGTACGAAGCTGGTGGCTTTGAAATACCTATAGGTTTTCTCTCTGGCTTTTACGATGAAGAGTTTATGAAGATGAAGTGGAGAATTTACGATTCACAGGTCAAGCGCAGAATCTTAGAAGAGATAGGTGTTGAAGACGTCGATCAACAAACTGCTATAGGTGACAACGATTAACAGCAATTAAAACTGAACATCTACCTGGTAAGTAGCCGAACATCTGGAACTTTCCCAAACGCGCACCTTGTAGACTCTTCTACACTGGTTGTCTATTGATGTAGACAGTTGGCCAAGAATGTAGCGAGCTACATTTTCGGCTGATGGGTTGAGTAGACGGTCAAAAGGTGGAGTTTCATTAAGCACTTTATGGTCAAGATATTCAACAACTCTTTTTGTAGTATTGCTAAGTTCAACAAAATCTACCAAAAGACCGATTTCGTTTAGCTGTGGGCCACAGACATAGATCTCGATCTTCCAATTGTGTCCATGCATATTTTCACAGAGTTCTCCATCAACTCCCCGAAGTGCATGTGCAGACGAAAACTCTGTTTCGATCATTACTTCATACATAGAAAGCTCCAATAGTATGTCTAAAATTTTAGAGGATACCGGTTTTGATCCGTCGAGTCTACTGCTTTGGGGTGACTTTTTTGAGGCAAATTCGGACTAAACTCTTTCAAAACTTCTTCAAATTAGCTAACTTTAAGCGGGTTTTTAGGCGGCTTTTTTCATTTTCTATGAAATTATGTGAAACCAGTCTGAAAGAGGCTGCGTATTGTTCGGTTGTAAAATCAAACAACATTTCAAAAGATTTCCTGCTAGGAGACAAATATAATGGCTTGGCATAAGCGGAAACTTCTACATTTTTTTGCACTTTTTGTCTGTTTCTTTGTACTCAGTTTGCAAGTTTCAGCACAAGATGGCCAAACGACTACTAATGACAACAGGCAGGTGATCCCGCCACCTGTGAAAGTTGACCTCCCCACTGACAGAACAGGAGTAGATCCAACCAAGAAACTGCAGTTATCGCTCAAAGATGCCATATCTATGGCACTTCAACAGAACCTTGATGTACAGATAGAGCGCGACAATGTGAAGATAGCCGAGTACAACTTACTTGGTTCGTTAGGTGTTTACGATATACAAGTTGGATCGTCGTTCAACATAAATGATACAACCTTTCCAGTTGCCTCGGCTCTTAATCGCGGTGGTGGTGGTGCTAACACGATAGCAGACAATACCATATCCTATGGTTTTAATGGTTCGAGAGTTTTTGCCAACGGTGGGCAAGCAAGGTTTGAACTCAATAATTCAAGAGTATCAACCAACAACGTTTTCAATTTGATCAATCCACGTTTTAACTCACAAGCAGTACTTTCGTACACTCAACCGCTTCTTAGGAATTTCAAGATAAACCAGAATGAGCGCAGCATCCGTACTTTCAAAAAGCAGTTAGACCTTTCAGACCTGACTTTTCGCCAGCGTCTCATCAGCTTGATTGCTCAGGTGCAGAATGCCTACTACGACCTTGCATTTGCACTTAAGAATGCAGAGATTCAGCGCGAAGCCGTAGACCTAGCAGCAGTACAACTAAGAAACAACCAGATACAAGTAAAAGCTGGCACAGCAGCACCTATAGAGATAGTTTCAGCAGAAGCTGAAGTCGAGAGGCGCAAAGATGCAGCTATTTCAGCACTACTCTCTATTACTCAAGCTGAAAACTCGTTGAAGAGCCTTCTGCTCGACGACCCTTCCAGTGACTACTGGAACTATCAGATAGTTCCAACTGATCTAGTAGACTTCACTCCAGATCCAATAGATCTGCAGAGTGCTATAAACATAGCTATGGATCGTCGGCCTGAGATAAAGCAGCTTGAATTGCAGGGTGAGATCAACAAGATCGATCTAGACTTTTTCAGAAATCAGGCAAAGCCACAGATAGACTTAAGCGGAAGCCTAACTGGTACAGGCTTGGCTGGTAGTCAGACTGCAGCGACAGTACCTGGTCCAAACCCAGGTGATCCACCAATTCCAGTTGATATAAATCTTAAAGGAAATGGTTTCAACTCTCTGCGTACACTGTTCGATTTTCGTTCTTATCAGGTTGGTTTGACCATAAACTTTCCACTTCGCAACCGTACAGCCAAAGCTAATGTTCAGCGTACACTAGTTGCTGGAAAACAGCTCGAATCGCGCAAGCGTCAAATGCTTGAAACTGTTATAGTTGAAGTAAGAAATGCACTTCAAGCTGTAGAGACTGCGCGTCAACGTGTGGAAGCAGCGAGAGCCTCTGTGGCTGCTGCTGAGGCACAGTTAAAAGGTGAAGAGCAGAAGTTTGCTGTAGGATTATCAACAAACTTCTTTGTACTCCAACGCCAAAATGACCTTTCGGTTTCGCGTGGCAACGAGCTACGTGCTAGAACCGACTACAATAAAGCCCGTGCCGATCTGCAGCGTGTGATGGCCAACAACTTACCTTAACACTCCCGCAGCTAAAGCAGGGGGATTCTTTTGGACGCTAGGGAAGCAGTTAGAAAGCTACCATCAAGAATGGTCTAACTGCTTCCAAGCCACAAAAGCATCAACTATGTCTAAAGACGTTGGCTTTCTCACGCAAGATAAAGTTTGTTTCCTCAAAGACTGAACCATATCACCATTATTCTTCGGCAGAAGATATGGGCCAACTTTGCGCCTGGAGGCTGAGTTGTTGAAAGGCGAATTTTCTCAACAGAGAGTTCCTTTCCATATCAGGCGTGTTGTTTGAGTGTCTTTCTAAGCAGTCCCCGTTTTGAAAAACGGGGAGGGTGTCAATTTAGAGTTTGAGTACTTGGTTATATTTCGATTCTTCAAAAGTGAAGGTAAAGATACCCTTAAAGCCTTTCACATCGGAGCTACCACCACCTTTTGCAAAAGTTGGCATACGGTATTTACCATCAAATTCTGAGTAATCGACAGTGGCATAGACATTTTCTAGTTTCTTGAGGTTCTTATCGAGCAGTTCTAGATTGTGCAGAGTATCGACTTTAATTGTAAGAACTGCTCCAGATTCTGCATTGATGTAGACTTGACCAGATGCCAAAGTTTCTTGAGTTGCACCAGTTTTGGGTCTGAAAGAGTAGAGTTTTTCACCAGGCCGATCCGATCCTACTTCCTTAAACTCATAATAACGGATCTTTTCTGGCAGTAATGGGAAGAAAATTATGTCGAAAAATGCACCAAGGGAAAGTATAGTTCGTGCATTTGGATCAACGCTATTCTTGTTCTTTCCTTTGTCGTCTGTATCTGAAACTACTTTTGTAACCACTGGATAACGTCCAGTTTCGTCTGGTTGAGACGCTGGCTCAACTATAGCAGTTGTTTCGCGGTTTTTGTCTAGCTTGCCTCGCTCGCCCGACTTCTCTTTCTTGTAAAGTTGTACACTGGCGCGTTGCTGATAACGGCAATGGTCACGCATTGTAAGTGATTGGTTCTGGTTGCTGGAAGCTTTGCATATGAGTTCAGGAGCTTCACAACTGGAATCAGCTACTACACCAGTGGGCTGCATAGGTAGAACGAGAAGGAGAAGAGAGAGAATTGGCCATAAAACTCTTCTTTTTGACATATCTTTGCTACTCCAAGATTTATTTTGATTATAATTGCTGTAGAAAATTACATATTCAAAAATTATATGCCGATGTCCTATTGAAGCAAAATAGATATCAGAGCTGTTCAAACAGCAAGATGCTGCAATCTATATGTTAAGTTGTATTTAAGAGTCCGAAAGGTTTTTTTATGAAGAGTAAACTCTATTCTGTAAGCAACTTCACTCCCACTGCTCTTGTCAGCGAGCTTGAGCAGTTTTTCCAAGCGCAACAGCACCGAACGCAATCTGTACTTATCGCATCGGGCTATTTGATCCAAGCTCAGAGAGAGTCCACATTTAGCAACATTCTAGGTCAGTCTTCGGCTTTGACAGTAAAGTTGGTTGTTGGGGTAGACAGCGTTGAAGTTGAAGTAGGTTCTGCAAAATG
>JAEUQL010000365.1 GCA_016789295.1 Blastocatellia bacterium
TAGTCTGGCTGCTTGCCACCGGCTGTAGGACTCTCTCTGAGCTGATCGGTCTTGTAGCCGTTTCTAGCCAAAGCATCAGCAGAATCGTTTTGACGAGTTAAGGCACGGATATTTTCTGGAGCGTCTTTCGGATTTATCCTCACTCTAACACCAGTTGGTGTTCCTCCTGGGGCACCTGTTGGTTTTGTGTGAGAAGGTATTGCAGCAAAGAACTCATCAAGCTTGCTTCTCATCTTCACAATGGCATCTTTGATGGGACCAGGTAAAGAATCTATCGATGCACCTCGAACAGCGTCATCTACCTTCTGCAATAACGGCTTGATCCGCTCTGCAAACCTTGGATCAACTTTGGCTATATCAACAGCTCTGTCAAGAACTTTGAGAAATTTTGGAAGCTTGCCAGCTTTTGCTAGATCCCCAAGATAAGGAATCATACTGGCAACAGATATTCCTGCTCCTAGCAAATCACCTCTGAATAGAGATATAGCACCATCTACACCATCAGAAATTGGAGTAGGGTCAAACACCCCTGCTATCGATAGACCTATCTGTGCTAAGTCTAGAATCAACTGATTCTTTTCACTGTCAGAAGCTCCACTGGTTTGTGCAGAAGCAAGTGTAATATTGCCTTGCTGATTGAGTGATGAATTGAGGCTTGCTTTCTGAAGAGAAGCCCCCAATTGATTTTCTATTAGTCTGTTGGTCGCAGGAAGTGCGGTCTCTAGCCGAGTAACCTTTGGAAGACTTGATTGGCTACTCTGATTGGTGTTTGTGTTGGAAGGTTGAATATTTGCGGCATCCTGAATTCTATTGTTGGAATCATTAACTCTCATTATCAGCTCCTAGTCTTTCTGGCTTCTAATTTACTTACTGGCAAACTTGTAAAATCACACTCTTTATCGACTTCTGCGCCAACAAAGTTGCTTTTCAAATGATAGAAGACACCTTAGTCATCAGCTATATTTACAGCTTGAGGTCTCATTATTGCCGGTTTCTAACAACTACTACCAGAGGTTACAATTTCAAAAGCTAGTATCTACTTATCAGATCAAGGCTTATGATCTCACGGTCTTTAAGCTTTACTAGGATATATCTACCATCTTTGAGAGGAAGAGCAAAAGTAGTAGGCCCAACATTGGTTATAGTAAGTTCTCTATCCAGATAACCTTTTATCTCTGATGGCATTGCATCAAGTATTGCCATTACATTTATAAGTCTAAAAATTCCATCTTTGCTTATAAATGCAGACACTGGTAACTCTATTGGTAACTCAACTTTGGTTATAATATTTCTTATTTCTCCCATGAATACCTATTTGTATACCTCCTTCAATGAGCTTCGTTTTTCAGGGATAAACGCTTAATAGAATAAGAAGTGATGGAGAGCAAGCTGATAGCTGTGGTGAAACTTGTTAAGTTTTGCCAGAAAGTGTCGATGTGCTCACCCATAACCTCCCGATTGTTAACCAGTAAAAGAATTGGCACAAGTACAACTAGCAGTAAAAGGCTTTCTATTGCATAAAAAGGACGCAACTTTAGCAATAGTAAACCTAGAGAAGTCACTATTGGTCTCCAACGGTTATATTCATAAAAACTGCTGAAACAGCAACACCAGTATAAAATATTTTCCTTGTTGATATCTAAATTGGTCATTGCAATATTTAGAATTTGAGACAACTAGCCAATTCCATTTCTAGAATATAAATTTAAAGGGTAAAGTCTAAACTTAAGCTTTTCTGCTTTAAAGAAGAAAGCGCGAAGTTTACAATCCCTCTATCTTTAATAAATCAAATAGTCCGGAGAGTTTTCAAATGCTTATACTGATTTTACTAATAATCTCCTTCTCCATATTTTCAACTGACACAATCAATGCTAGCACAACATATATACCTCAGATAGAAGAAGAGACAAGTAATATCCCTGCAAGTGATTTAGCTATCTCATTTGGTGCTGTTGACTTAGGCACTATGCAAGAAACAGAAAAAGTTTCAGCAACTATATACTTCAAGCTTCAAAACCCTGATCAGCTTGATAAGCTTTTAAGCGAACAACAGAACCCAACTAGTCCCCACTATCAGAAATGGTTAACCCCAAGCCAATTTGCTGAACAGTTTGGAGCAAAAGAGGATGAGGTAGACCAGACAGCCTCTTGGCTCAAGTCTAGCGGAGCCGTAATCAAGAGAGTTTGGACAAGTCGGCTGGCAATGGAGTTTGAAGCCACGCCTTTGCAGATCGAGCAGCTATTTGCAACTCCTATGCATAATTTCAGCTTGAAAGGGCATAGATATTATGGCAACGAGAGAAACCCCAAAATACCTGCAAAACTTAAAACTAGTATAGAAACTGTTAAGCTTAATAACTTTCATATAACAAACCCTACAGCAGTAGCTTATGATTTGAAAGATATAACTACTAATTTTGCTGGTGGTGGTCGCATCGCTCTTGGGCCAGAAGATTTTTACCTAGCATACAATGTCAAACCACTTTTTGATGAAGGAATAGATGGAGCTGGACAGAAAATAGGCATTGTTGCTCGTTGTGATTTCGATATGAAAGATGTAGAAGTATATCGATCTACCTTCAAACTTCCACCATCAAATGTTGTCAAGATTGCTGCTGATGATGAAATAGTGAATCTAGGCGGAATAGAGGAAACAGAAGTTCTACTTAACACACAGTTGTCAGGGATGGTAGCTCCAAAAGCAAGAATAGAAGTAGTGATAGCTGGCCGTAATGCAGAGATAGATCAATCTCTGGCTTTCCTAGTAAATAATATGCCAGATACGAAACTTATCAATATCAGTTTTGGTCTCTGCGAACAGAATCTTCAACCCACTTTTCAATCAGTCTTTAACAATCTTTATAAACAAGCTGCTGCTCAAGGACAGACTGTTTTTGTAGCTACTGGAAATGGTGGAGCCAATGACTGTCGTGATGGATCAAGAAGACAGGTAAACGGCCTAGCTTCAAGCCCACACGTAGTTGCTGTTGGTGGAACAACTCTAGAGTTGAGGTTTGATAATGATGGAAGAGCTACGGAATATGTTGAAGAGACGGCTTGGACTGGTGGTGGTGGTGGTCTTAGTGACATCTATTCTCGTCCTGCATATCAGTCGGTATTTTCTCAGAATGAGTTAGAAGGCAGTAGCCGAGCAATGCCTGATGTTTCAATGCTTGGCGATCCAAGCACTCCTGGCTACTTCATAGTACAAAATGGATCACTGCGTGTTACAGGTGGAACCAGTTCTGCAACACCTTGTTGGCTAGCAGTTTATGCACTTACTAACCAGTTTGCAAAAACTACGCTTGGCCCACCAAATGCAAGGATCTATCAACTTGGTATAGCTCAGCAAAGAGGAGGAACAAGCATCTTCAATGATGTTACCAAAGGAACCAATACTATTTTTGGTGTGACAGGATTTGCTGCAAAGCCAGGTTTTGATCTTTGTAGTGGATGGGGTTCTCCAAATGCCAATCTCTTTGTGAGAAATTTTACTGCTGCTAGTGATAGTAACTCTCGTGGACTTTTTCTGTTGCAGCCAAATGGAGGTGAAGTTCTTTCAGCTAGTGAAGCAGTGAAAGTCAAGTGGAGTTTGAATCAACAGCTTGCTGACCAGGTTGTTAGTCAAGATATCTTAATCTCAACCGATGCCGGACAAACATTTAGAACTATTGCTACAAATCTTGATAAAAATAGAAGAGATTTTGATTTCATGCCATCTTCAGTAAAAGGTGGAAACATCAAGTTTCAGATAGTAGCACGTACAAACAATGCAACTGTTACTGACACAAGCGATACCTTTGTCAATATAGGAACAGACCTCAGAATAGAACTTGGATTGTATTCACGCTCACTGAGACAGCTTGAATTACAAGGAAGAGGGTTTGATAGATCCGCTAGAATCTTTATCAACAGCGAAAGAATAAGGAAAAAACCAAAGATGAAGATGGATGGAGTTTTAACTCTTAATGGAGATACACAGAAACTAAAATTAAAAGATGGTCCAAACCAGATAGTAATAGAAATAGATGGTGTAAGATCGGCTCCCTATTCTGTCTTTTTATAAATCTGATGTGTGCTAGGTGAAAGATTAACCTAGCACACAGCTATTCTTCTGAATATCTATGAAGTTCTAGTACTCTTGCTCTAACCAATCTCAATCTTGCCTGTACATTAAATGAGACATTCATTGATCCTTTTTCAAAAGAATAGACACTATCTATAAACTTAAACTCAGCATTGCGATAGTTGAGCCATTGCAGTTGGGCAGATTTCAAAGCCATCCTCTCCTTTTTAGAAAGCTTATTGTTCAGTTCTGTATAAACTTCGTTGAGCTTCTTATCCCACAATTCATAAGCTCTTGTAGCACACTGCACCTGCCCACCAGTTGAAGGATTCTTATCAAGGCAAGTTTCTAATGCTCTATCTATACATTCTACTTCTCTATCAAAAGATGCTTCTTTACCAAGACAGCTTTTTAGAGCAGTATCAAGATCTATAGCTTCATCAAAACCATTTACTGTAAAAATCATCTTTTCTGCCATAACTACAGTTGATAG
>JAEUQL010000366.1 GCA_016789295.1 Blastocatellia bacterium
ACCGCATCATCGAAGCAGAATGCTACGTCTTTGATTAAGGCTTTAGAGAAAAAGTTTTTGGCAAAGCTTGACTCTGTCAAAAACTTTTTTAGTTACTCTACTGAACACCAGGACAACCCGGCGCATATGCAGGGTCTGTTGTAAGAGCAGGACAGGTAAAGCTTTGTGGAAACTGGCTATATATTGTCCAATAGTAATAAGAGTTGGTGTTTGTACAGGAGCTAAAACTTATATTCTCCCCAGAGGTCGTTGTAAATGTAGCGGTTCCTGCTCCTATTGGTGGGCCAGGAAATTCGAAGTTTTGTGACTGAACAAGAAGGCCAGCAAGGCTATTTGTACGGAAATTCGACCTTATTGTGTTAGAAGCAGTCCTTCTCCAAGTTGCGTTTGCCACCATTATGTCCGAGCCAGAAGGAAAAGTTCTCAAAACAGCTCTTCTAGGCGTACTTGATGAAATAGAGCGCAGCAGTTGGACTTGACCAATGAACTTTGAGTTTGGTGACGCTCCAGTGCAAGTGATAAGCGTCTCAAAAGGGCTTATAGAGATCCCACCTTGAGAGTAAGCTCTGTTATTTCCAACTGCAAAACAGAGCATCAGTGAAAAAAGAAAGCAAGCAGAGATCAGAAATCTTCTAAACATATGTCTACTCCTAAGTTTTCAGGTATTTAAGCTTTGAGTTGATTAAAGATGAGAAGCTTCTGTTTATAGGTGAGCTATTTTGAGAAAAATTACAGCTAGATAGGAAAAATTTTGTCTGGTTTTCCTATTTTTGATGCCGGTTTTTTCTTCCAGTTCTCGCATTGATTAATTGAAAAGGAAGTTTTTCAAATGTAGGTTGAAGAAAAGAAAGTACTGCCAAAAAATCAAAACTACCTCTTTTCAAAATATAACCAGCCTTTGATCCACTTTCTTCTAATTACAACATTTTGATTTTAGGCTCTAAGGAGAATAAAAAATGAATTGGAATAACTTAGGCAACCTGGGTGGTTGGACGCTAAAGATGCTCGCTTTTGATCAGAAAAATAATTTATGGTGTGTTGGCACAGCCGGAAACGTTGGACAATGGGATTCATCAACATTCGGATGGGACGACCAAGGCAATCTGGGTGGTTGGACACTTAACTGGCTAGCTTTCCGACCCACCGACCCTACCGATGAAGTGTATTGTGTAGGAACGGCAGGCAATATTGGGAAGTACGAATTTGACAATCATACCATGCTCAATAATAGTCAGAATTGGACACTCAAGATGATTACTTTCCCGCAGTCCTTTTGGGCAACTGTTTGGGCGGTTGGCACTGCAGGAAATGTCGCGAATAGTCCAACAATCTGATGCAGCAGGCAACCAATTATTCTCTTGTGTAAAAGCTATAAAGTTTGTACTGGCCGTCGAGTTCAACCACAGGGCCAAAGACTTCGCCTTTCAGTTCTTCACCATCCACTTGGACTGTAACTAGTGGATGCATATGAATCTTGTAGGTTTTATATATTTGAGGCTTTTCTTTGAAGTCTATTGCCAGCAATTTGAACTCTTTTCCACCGAGCCTGTTTATTGCACCACCAAGACTAGAGTTACTTTTTGCCTCATCCATGCCCCAAACCCAATCACAGGTTGCTCCAGGCGTGCCATAAGCAGGGAATTCTGGCCAAAGGTAGTTGCAGAACTCTTCTTGAGTGATTACTAAAGCTTTCAACCCGGCTCTGTCTTTTGCTGTCAATTTTTCTAGTACTTTGTTAGCTAATGCTTGTGGGCTTGGTTGAGAATTGAGCAGTAACCTTGATGGTACTGAAGGTGTCGAAGTAGCTACCTCTTGATTACTGCTCCTTTGAGTTGTATTGGTGCAACTGGCAAGTACCAGTGCACCAATTAAGATCAGACTTTTTGTCTTGAAGGATATTAAAATTCTGCTCATTACAACTTTCTGCTAGTTTCTTCTAAAAGACACCCAACCACCAACAGTAAAGTCGGTAGCATCCGTGGTTCCAACACCACCTACAAAGTTTACTCTCTCAAAGAAAGAATCGTTTGCTGGAGTTGCAGCAACGTTTGCTGGATCGATTGCTGGTGAACCAGGTCTTGGACGGAAACTAGGAGCATTCTTGCTGGTTGCATCTACTAGCTGTGGATCGGTAAAGAGAATATTTCTCATTCTGTTAGAAAGATCACCAGCATCTGAACCATCATTTCTCTGAAACTGTGTCACACCTCTACGATTGTCAAAGAAGATGATGTTTTCAAGGCTTAGAGCACCGCTATTGTATTGTGCAAGTGTTGAATCGTCTTTGATTCTGACAGCTACGTCCTTGTAGCCTTGAACAATGATGTTGCGAAGTGTACCTGCAGTTCCTACTCTGAGAAGCATACCAATAGAGGTTGCAGTTCTTGTGTCTGGATCACCAACAATTGTCATATTGTAGATTATTGGTGCTGAACGTGGGAGAAGATCATTGTTGATTGCATCGTTGTCGGCTTCGATACCGTTGTTTGCTTCAATGTTGCCATCCTGGCGAATCAGTACAAACTGTGCTTTTCCTACCCAACCACCAGTCCAGTCAAAAGCATCGTCCATTGAGCCGAATAGAAGAAGACGTTTGACATTGACTGTGCCACCGAAAAACTCGATAGCATCATCGCCAGCTTCGGTAACTTGAATGTTTTCGATAACTGTCTTGTTACCTACACCTTGAAGAGCAAGGCCGTTGAGTTCATTTGTTGGACTGAATGCAAATCCAGCAAATTCGACGCGGCAAAAACGCATTGTTCCACTGTTATCATCAGGTACACGACCGCCATACTTGCCAGTGTTGCCCTCGCCATCGGCTTCACCATTTGAATCACCGTTGTTGATAGGAGCAAAGCCGTTGATGATGATCCCACCCCAATCACCGCGTCTGCGGTTGCCCGGATCTTGTGCGCTCGTGAAGATTATTGGGTTGTTGGCTCTGCCTTTGGCGATAATCTGTGCACCACGGTCAATTACTAGTGCAGAACGTGGGCCAGCAAAGATCTGTGTACCAGGCTGGATTCTTAGTTTAGCTCCACGTCTGACAAACACTACACCATCAAGAAGATATCTGTTGTTTGATGTAAGCCTGGTGTTCTGCGTTATCTCACCGCGTAGGGTGATAACGGTACTCTGATCAACACCTCTTAGATCTGCAACGATCTCATTGGTGTCAACACTGTTGTCTATGTCCATCTTCTTTGTTGCAGCTTCGCTTACAGCTACAAAGAGTGAAAGAAAAAGGACAGCCATTGTTGCAATGGTGATGAGTTGTTTCTTCATCTTTACTTTCTCCATATATATGTTTAGAAGAACGAGTATGAAATTCCAAAACTGATGTTTCTGCCCTTGCGATAGACTAGGAAAGGCAGGTCGTTTTGCTTAAATCTGACAAGGCGATTGAGCATGTTCTCGCCTGTAACTTTCAGTTCAAACTTGTTGGTGTCGCCACCAAACCTCTTTGAAAAGAAGAGATCAAGTGTTGGGTAACCTTTTTCAAAAATGTCAGGTAGACCAAATGTCCCTACATCGGTGATGCGTGCACCAGTGTAGTTAAAGAGTACTCTTGCATCGGCTTTGTATTGTGGAATGTCGTAGTTGAGAGTCATATTGACTAAATGGCGCGACTGTCCATTGAGAGGACGCTCTCTTGAAGTCAAAACCGATAAATCTTGATCGCCAATCTGAATGTTTGAGGAGACAAAACTGTAGTTGCCGTTGATAGAGAGATTTTGTAACTTCTGTGACAAACGTCCAAGGCTTTGTCTGCCTTCGAGTTCAAAACCTTTGTTGGTTGCTCCTTGAGCATTGCGGAATGATGTTCTCAGCGATGTTGTGGCTTCTACAACTATTTCGATAGGATTGTCAAACTTCTTATAAAAGAAGCTAGCAGCTAATAGACCACCATCTTTTTGAAACTTCTCGAATCTTACATCAAAGTTGCGGATAAGAGCACGCTTCAGATTTGGATTGCCAAGTGTTGCACGCCCTCCTGTGAAGTCACTGAACTCAAAAGGGCTAAGCTCTCTAAATTGTGGCCTGGAAACTGTCTGGCTGTAGCCAGTACGGATATTGATATCGGGTGTGAGATTGTAGACCAAACCAAAACTTGGTAGTGCATCTGTATTGTCAAGATTTGCAACTACTGGTGATGCTCCTGGAACAAAGAGGTTTTCAGTCCTGACCTCTTGCTCAGAGTTTTCAAACCTTACTCCGCCTATAAATCGAAACTTGCGCAGTGTAAAATCTCCCATTACATAGCCAGCAGTCAAATTCTGCAAAGCTACATAAAAGTCTGTTGGACGGGTATCTTCAAAAAGCTCAAGCCCATCTGGACGGATGTTCTGGCTGGAGTAGAAAAGCTCTGGTCTTGATGTGCGGTCGATACCATCAAAGCTGCGTGGAAAGAAACGGAAACGACGTGCTGTAAACTCACGGTCACGATTTATAAAAGAGAATCCTACCTTGAAATTGAATGTGTAGCTTTGCCCAAAATAGAATCTGGAAAAATCTACAGCAGGCTC
>JAEUQL010000367.1 GCA_016789295.1 Blastocatellia bacterium
TTTTAGCCTCTTCTATGTCAAAGTCTCTCGGCAGCAGCCCAAGGTTTTGTTCACCAGCTTCTAAGGCTTTTTCAACAAACTGTTGGCCTTGATTTCCGATCTTCACCATTCCCTTTATATCATCGCCTGTTAGCCCTACAAGAAAAGGGAGTTGGCTTTTTATTGATTCTATCTCTTTCAAGATGCTGTCTACATCTTCTGGTTTTAGGGTGGCACTTATGCGGTTATCTTGCATAGGTTTTCTCCTTATCTTACAAAAGTTTTGTAGCTGCAAAAGCTCAACAAGCTGATTATAGCTATTTTCTGCAACAGTTAAAGAGATAAGTAAAAAAGAAATAGAGTTTATCCAAAAGAGAGGAAAGATGTTTGTGAAAAAAAGTTGTATTTTGTTAAAGCCTAGTATAGACTACCGGCGATCTAATTGATAATAGTCTTAAAGTATAGAATTTCAGTAACCATTAATTAAGAAAATCAAATCCCGGAAAGTTTAAGAGAGTTTTTACATAAGCTTGAAGTTGCAGTCTAGCTATTTTGAGCCTATCTGTTTTGAGAAACTGTAGAAGGTGAAAGTAAGTCATGCAGCGTTATCCAAAGTATTTAAGTTATCTAAAGAGACTAGATGTAGAAACGCTTTGTAGCTTAGAGCAGACTTTAATAGTGATGCCAGATTCAGTTAGACTTGAACGTTTTGGTTGTGAAGTGGCAATACCACAGAATGAGCTTCTCAGACTATTACGCTTGGAAATGCAAGAACGAATAGAAGCTAGGCATATTGACTTAGAAGCACTACTCAATTGGCTAGAACGAATCTCAGATAAAAAAGAACGGATAGAATTATATTTTCATCTTGCTAGGTGTTCCAGGTGTACAGAAAAGATATGGCAAGAGTATCTTCCTCAGATCTCAGAATCGCTTAAGCAGAGTATAGATCGGGAGTTTCTCACAATAGTAGACGAACAAAGAAAGCGTAAACAACAAGAGCATAAGACCGTAGAGAAAGAGGTAGAAGAGAGAAAGAGGATCAGTTCTAAAGATCCAACACTGAAAGTCAAGATACCAGCTATTTTACAGAGTATTAGACATTTCAAAGATGCTGAGCAGAAAGCTATTTCTAATGGCTATCGGGTTGATAACTTTGCAAAAGTCAAAGCGGCTCTGATGACAGTTAAAATGCTGATAGAGCAGCATATAGACAAGATCAAAGTTTTGATGAAAAAAACAGTTTCAAAAAAGTTGGCAAGGAAGATAGCCGTTTCTACAGCCGCAATTTTAGCCATAGCAGCAGTTTTAAGCACAGGTTTCTATATTTGGGAAAAGAAGAAAACAGTAGAAGGTGTAGAGGTAGTAGGTAAGCCATCACAACTATATCGATCTGCATTTACAGTGTTAGGTGAAAATCCAATTCAGCTTGCACAGCTTTATGAAGAAGCATCTCAGAAACTGAAACAAGCTCCAGAAGATGTAAATCTGTTACTCAATCGTGCAGCAGTTGCTGAGAAACTACATCTCTACAACAGAGCAATAGAAGATTATGAGCAGGCATTGCTGAAAACTAGTGATGCACTGATACAAGAAGATGTAAGAAAACGAGTTGAGCAGTTGCATGCAACAACTAATCAATCTACTTCTTCAGAAGCTACAAAGTATGAGCAACTCGATAAGTTGATAAACGGCTATTTGCAAGCTAGAAGGAAAAAAGATAGAAAACAAGCAGAAAGTAATTTAGCAGAAGCAAAGGTAGTAGCAGCGTCAATATTCAAAGAAAATAGTGATAAAGTAGGGATAGATTTAGTAGATTTCTACTCTAAAGTTTCTTTAGAAGCAGGCAAAGAACTACTTGAAGCTAGACTACAAACTGAAGAAGTATCAAAGGTAGTAGCGACCGATCTTTTTCAGGACTCTATCAACAAACTAGAAAAAGCAAAAGCTGTTTTTGTCAAATACAACGCCGTTGCTGATATACAAAGTACATCTGCAATACTAGCTAAGTTTTTACCAAAAGCTGGACAGCTTGCTGATGCAAGAATGGAGATAGATGGATCTATAAATGAAGCTAAAGAGAAACAGTATACTTTCATTTATACGCGATTTCTCTATTTGGATGCAGAGCTAAATATTTATGAAAGAAAAGAACAAGAGGCTTTAAGAAAGTGTTTAGAAGTTTTGAGCCTATGTAAAGATAAGCAGTTAGAAAAGTTTAGCCTCTATCCTCTTATACCTCTATCTTATCTTTATTTGGAATCTGGAAAAAATGAGCTAGCTTTTGAAAAGGCTGTTGAAGGTATAGGTATCAGTATAAAATATAGACATCATGCCTTTGCTTCACAGTTTTTTCAAAATGCTGGATTAGCAGCAACGGGAATGAACTCAATGTTGCTTGCCGAAACCCTTTTACAAAATTCTGTAGATATATGTGCAAAAGAGAATTTGATTGCATATGGAGTAGTTGCAAAAGTAGCTTTAGCAAATGTTTTGGCCTATCAACAAAATATTTCTACGGCTATAAAATTGATAGAAGAAACAAAGTACAAAGATTTAGGAATGGTTGTTGACATAACAGCAAGAAAACAATTGCAGCTTCGTGTTTTGGGGTATGAAGGTAAGGTTTACGGGTTAGCAAAAGAATTTATTAGAGCAGAGAATGCTTACAAAAATGCAATAGAAACTTCCAAAGAGCTTGGATACAAAGACTTTATTACTATTGGTCAGTGGAGAAAAGGGTTAGCCGAAGCTTTAATCAAACAGGGAAGAATCGAAGAAGGTATAAGAGAACTCAACTTGGCAAATCAGGAGCTTAAAAAAGTTAGTGAAGGTCTACATCCAGAACGCGAAAACCCAATACTAGACTTTTCTTTTTCTGGCAAAAAGATTGATGAGCTTATGAAGTCAGCTCAAGAAGATTTAATCCAGCCCTGATTGGCCAAACACTCTAGGAGGACACAAACCAGCCCCTGTCCCAGAAGATTGTTTAACAGCGATGGGTTTATACTTTACTAAATTCTCATCAATAACATCATAGTACATCAAGAAGTGGTCAAGGCTGGCCATTTCTGGAGGTGGAAGGTTGTGAACGGTTACTAAATAATTGATATTCTCTTCAGCCTTTAGCTTTAGCACCTCATCAAGACCGGTTATCACAAGCTCTTGATCTTTTTGTAAGATAATCTTTGTTGCAGGCTGGCCTACTCTGCGCAAGAAGTTAAGAGATCTTCCAGTTCCATCCATAGCAATAAACTTGTAGCTCTCTTCGCTAAGTCTGTTTGCATAGAATATGCCTGCATTAAAATGTATTTTGCCCCAAAACGCCTTCTCTTTAATCCTAAGCTTTCTTTTATAGAGGTCATTTTCAATATCGACTGTCCAGCCAAAATCTTGAGTATCATTTTCTCTACCATCAAGAGAAATATATTTACCAATGCGTGCTTTTTGCAGATTACCTATTGCAGCAACTGAAACAGAAAGAGTTCTTTTCAACTGTTCTTTACTGAACCTAGCAACTTCTCTCTTTTCTTGATCTTGCTCTGATTTATTGCCTATGAGTTTGTAAACTACTAGTTCTGGTGAGTGGTGATGAGCATCAATGATTCCTAGACTAATTCTTTGGGGATTTCCCATAAACAGACCCATCATTCCATCAAATTCAAAAGTAACATTTGATAATGTTGGTGTTAATGTACTGGCTTTGATAATGTTGTTAGCAGGTGTTAGATTATTTAATACAGGGAGTATAAGCAGGCTAAATAGCAAGAGATGGTAGAATGTTTTTTTCATATTTTGGTAATTCCAGCAAGAAGAATAGAGTTTTGACAGAAAAGCTCAAATCTGTCTTTTATGAAATAATAAAGATAATAGATCCAAATTCTCTAGAGTGTTAGCTGAACTGACGCAAATGCAATAAAAGAAATAACGGTGAAGAGATTAAAGCAAAGGCTCTCGTCGAACACGAAAATTTTCGCAGTCAGTAATTCGGTGAATACGTGTGCCACGATGCAACACTCCATGTAGCTCTACAAAAAGCGTGTACTTGTGAGCGTCACAGGCAGCAGCATAATCTTCTGGTGATAAATCTATTTTGGCTTTCAAAATTTCGTTATCAGGCAATACAGTAACAAATGTCACTTCACCTTGTGGCAATCCATCTGCACTTGGCTTACCATAGAGGGCATCAATCCTACCAATAAATAAATCTTTTTTAGGCTCTTCTTTGGGACGCAGTTCTTGAGCAACTTTCTCTATAGTTGGAAAATATTCTTTTGGAATACGGACGACAGAAGGGATTGTCTGTGTAACTGGAGCAGTGCGTGACCAAGTGGGAATGATTTTTAACAATGATCTGTCACCAGTTGGTTGCATAGAGATAAGAGCTTCACATAGATTATCACTTATTATTGGCTGATCCATTCTTGGTTTAATTAATTGATCAGCACTATCGTGTTTAATATTCTGGACAATTAAATCTGCTGACTTTACTAGCAACAGAGTGACTTTGCGAGTAAAAGATTCTTTAATCT
>JAEUQL010000368.1 GCA_016789295.1 Blastocatellia bacterium
TTTAGAGTTTATAGTTCAGCAAGCCGATATGGTAGCTCTTTCATTTGCTAACAGTGCTGATGATGTAAAGCTGCTTCAGCAACACCTAACCAGTATTAGTAGTCAGTTAGGTAGCAAGTCCAAACCGGCTATTGTGTTGAAGATAGAGACAAAGCGAGGTTTTGAGAATCTGCCTGCAATGCTTTTGGCTGCAATGGCTGCTCCGTGCTGTGGAGTAATGATTGCTCGTGGAGATCTTGCTGTGGAGTGTGGTTTTGAAAGACTTGCAGAAGTGCAAGAGGAGATCTTGTGGCTATGTGAAGCTGCACATGTGCCTGTCATTTGGGCAACACAAGTTTTAGAAAGCCTTGCCAAAGAAGGACTCCCTTCTAGAGCTGAGATAAGTGATGCTGCTATGGGGACTCGTGCAGAGTGTGTGATGCTTAACAAAGGACCACACATTATAGAAGCTGTAAAGGCACTTAGCGATATACTACGGCGTATGCAAGGGCATCAGAGCAAGAAAAGCTCTATGTTACGTCAACTAAACTTGGCACAAACTTTTTTAGAAAGGCAATAGCTTGCAAACTTATCCTCCTTTTCCTTGGACTCTCAACTCTAGTTGGTTGGTGCAGACTATACACCTTGTGGACAGCAGTCGAGCGAGAGCTTACCTACCGCCATTTCTAAAGATAGTAGAAGTTTTTCCAGGTAAGACTCTAGCTGGGGTCTATGTAACCTACTACAAGCCTGGCTCTACTTTGGAATATAACGAAGCTCTGCTTTCTCCAGCTTTGGTTTCATATAAAGGAAAAGTTGGTTTTTGGGTCTCCCATATATATGTTGATAGTGAAGAATCGATGATAGGTGGTAGACTTGGGCTTGGGATGCCAAAAGAGATAGCTGGTTTTAGGTACGCTCCTGGCCAAAAGCTCTCTGTTACAGTTGTGAAGGATGGAGATACGATACTGAGCTTATCTTGTAGCAAGCCTTTTATGCTTTGGCGACAGAATTTCAAAGCTGCTGTTTTTGGACTTGTAGGAAAAGACCTTATTAGATTCAGCAACAACTGGAATCTCAAATTTGGCTTTACAAAAGTGAGTTTGGATATTGGTCTTCAAAGTCCACTACACAATATAAAATTAGGGTCTCCAATAATATCAGTATATGGTCAGGATATTAACGCATTACTTGGTAAACAAGCAAAACTTATTGCAGCAATAAATGTATGAAAAAGCTTTCTATTCTACTTTCAACTGTCTTTCTACTCTGTTGCAACACTTTTGCACAAGAGCAGTCAAAAGTTTTTTTGAAGCCATTAAATGAAGGTGTTTCAGGAGTAGTCAATTTTGACGCGCAAGATGGCCTATTAGAACTTAATGTTTTTGGTCTATCTCCAAACCATAATTACACACTAAAAATAGGTGGAAAGATTGTTGATACTAGGCAACTCACCACAGATGGTGTACTGACGCTTTCAGGATTTTTCAGCAAAGAAGAGGTTGTTACAGGTGTAGCTATATACCAAGAAGACGGTCAAAAGGTAGCTATAGTCTCTGGACTCGACTTTAAGCTAGCTGACATTTCTGTTGAAAGTGGAAAAACTCTATTAGTTCCTATAAGCATTAGAGATCCGGACGGTGAACTACTAACTTTTTCTGTAGCTTGTAGCAGAGGGAATTTTGTTTCAATTTCTGACAGAAATATTCTCATTGCACCAAAAGATTCCGATGTTGGGACTCTTTCTTGTAGGCTCACAGCTACAGATAGTCGGGGGCTTTTGTCAAACAGTGACTTTGCCATTACTGTTACGGCCTCCAACAAACCTCCGACAATAAGTACACTACTCAATCAGTCTATAAAAGCTGGTGAAAAGAAAGAGATCGAAGTAGATGCAAGCGATCCCAATAATGACTTACTAGGTTTTGCACTTATTGCAGCACCCAGTTTTGTGACCTTGACAGAGCAGGGAAACGGTAGAGCTACTATAAGAATAGCACCTGGTCTGATAGAAATTTCTGGTGGAAGAGTAGTTGTACAGGTAGTTGATGGTGGGGGACTGATTGCCCAATCTACGTTTCAGATAGATGTACAGCCAGCAGTTGCTATCTTTGAGATAGCTAGAACAAGAAAGAACCTGTTCATTAGTGGAATCGGTTTTGGGATTTCTACAAAAGTTTCTATCAATGGTAGAGATGTAACATCTTCTATAATTGGACAGAGCAGCAGTTCTATAACCCTCAAAGGTAGCAACCGCAAACTCAATCTGATACTAGGGAGAAATCAAGTAGAGGTTCTGCTTGGAGGCACTAGGGCTATTTTTGTCCTGAATTTGTAAAAAACAGATCTAGTGCCTGGAAGTCAAACCATGTTTGTATAAGCACCCATTTGGCGAAACTTGTTATAACGTTTCTCCAGCATATCCTTAATGCTCAACTTTCGAACTTCTTCAAGCCCTTGTTTGAGGTGTTGAGCCAAGAACTTTGCCGTCTCTTTGTGATCTGTGTGTGCACCACCTTTAGGTTCTGGAATGATCTCATCTACTATGTTGAAATTTTTAAGGTCTGGTGCTGTGATCTTCATGCTCTGTGCAGCTTTGTCAGATTTTGAGGCATCTTTCCAAAGAATTGCTGCGCAGCCTTCGGGCGAGATGACCGAATAGATCGAATTTTCAAGAATGTAGACCTTGTCGCCAACTCCTATAGCCAAAGCTCCACCAGAACCACCTTCACCTGTGATTGTAACCAGTATAGGAACTTCGATGCGTGCCATTTCTATCAAATTGCGTGCAATAGCTTCGGCTTGACCGCGCTCCTCTGCATCTATCCCTGGATAGGCTCCAGGTGTGTCTATAAAACAGAAAATTGGCCGACGAAATTTTTCCGCAAACTTCATAAAACGTAGAGCTTTTCTGTAACCTTCAGGTTTGGGCATGCCAAAGTTACGTTCTTTTCGGTCGTCTGTTTTACGGCTTTTCAGGTTGGCTTTCTGATGGCCAACTATTGCAACCTGCTCACCTTGAAATGTAGACATACCACAAACAATTGCGAGGTCATCACCAAAACGCCTATCACCATGTATTTCTTGAAAGTCTTCAAAAATTAGGTGAGCATAGTCTAAAGTATAAGGTCTGTCAGGATGACGAGCAGTACGTACACGATCTATAGGTGTAAGTAGTTGTTGAAGTTGCTGTTGCAACTGTTCGACTTTGGTACGTAGCTGGGCTATTTCGGCTTCAAGTTCAGCTCGCGACTCTTGTCTACTCTCTACTCCCATAAGTAGAGAGCTGAGTTGCTGTTCGAACTTGGCTATTTCTATCTCTATCTGTTGACGTTCTGTACTAATTTCGGTAACCACAACCTGCCTCCTATAGATCTTTGCGGAGAACAGAGAATTCTAAACAGACTGAAGAGTCTGTCAATTTCTCCTACCCACTCGTTTACTTTTAGGCACTTTTAGAAATTTCCATTTTCAAGAAGTTTCACCAAGTATCTGCCCAATTTGTAGCCGGATACCGTTTAGAAAATCTCTCGCAGAAAGGCGTTTTCTACCTTCCAGTTGCAATTCTCTGATAGCAAGGTAAGAGTCTTTAGAAGCTACCACTATAGCATCTTTATCGAGTTGTACAATCTCTCCTGGCTGGTGCTTTACTTCTCTATCTAGTTGAACTTGTTGAGCTTGCCAGAGTAGTAAGCGAGTGCCGTTGAGTGTGGTGTAGCTACCTGGCCAAGGCTGAAACCCTCTAATTCGTCTTACAATCTCTTCTGCAGTACTATTTTGCCAATCTATGACCCCGTCTTCGCGCTTCAGAATAGGTGCATAAGATACGCCTTCCCCTTGCTTTTCTGGTTTCAGCTCAGGAAGTCTCTTTAGTGTTTCGGAAAGAAGGTCTGCACCAAGCAAGCTGAGTCTGTGTCCAAGCTCTACAGCAGTCTCTTCAACTTCTATATCGACTGAAGCTTGTTGAAGTATGTCTCCAGCATCAAGTTCAGGAACTACCTGCATGGTAGTTACCCCTGTCTTCTTCTCTCCATTTACAACAGCCCAGTTGACTGGTGCTGCACCACGATATGCAGGCAGTAATGAGAAGTGGACATTGACAAAGCCAAATTTAGGAATGGATAGCATCCAGTCAGGAATGATCCTGCCGTAGGCAACAATCACGGCTACTTCTGGTGCAAGGCTGGTGAAGAGCTGACGCATCTCTTCTGTGCGTATCTTGGAAGGCTGATATACAGGTAGATGATATTTTTGAGCAGCAACCTTAACAGGTGTTGGATGAAACTGCTTACCTCTGCCAGAAGGTTTGTCAGGTTGAGTAAAAACGGCCACCACTTGGTGACCGTCTGCTACAACTCTTTCAAAAGATGGAACTGCCATTTCCGGCGTTCCCAAAAAGATAGTTCTCATAATAGTTACCAGTTCCCACTTTTTATCTTCTTTTTGATCTTACGTTTAACCAGTTCTTTTTTGAGAGGGCTAAGGTATTCGATATAAAGCTCACCGTCTAAGTGGTCGTTTTCGTGGC
>JAEUQL010000369.1 GCA_016789295.1 Blastocatellia bacterium
AGGATCAAAAAGAAAAGCCTAATGTAACTCTGTTTTCAAAATTATGTGTTCAAAAAGCTTTTCACCAAGCTTGCCGGACTCGTCTACACTTCCCCATTGACTGTTTGCGATGTAGTGGAAGTAGTTTCCCACAATAACCCCAAGTGTTGGCTCATCAAAGATGGGGTTGTTTACTTCTAAAATTTCACTCTTCTCGATACGTTCTGCTTGTTTATCTAAATAGAGCCTGACAACTCTATGTGGGTTTGTACCATTCTGAATAGCTATAAGAGAATTTTGGTAATAGTAAAGTCCATCTATACCAAGAACTGTTAAATTGTCAGGAATTACTATCTGTGTAATTTTTTGACTCGCTAGATCTAGCTTAAATATCCCTAATGAGTAGTCAGCAAAAAATAGTTCTTTGCTGTTAGTCGAAAGATCTAGTCCCTGAAGAGATACAAAGCTTCCAGGTTTAATGAAAACCTCCATCTCATCCTTTTTTTGAGATATTAAGTATATTGCTGAAGATAGACTGTCAGTAGCATAGACATCTCCTGACGGAGTAACTACTAGATCACCTATAAGTTGGCCAGTAGTAGAATTGTTAGGGGGAAGATACTTCTTCAAAAGCTTTCTTTTTTTCAGATCAAATTTGATGATGGCTGTCTGATTCTTCTGCTCTGGTTTGAAGCCAGACATTTGGGGTATAGCAGCCATAGATGCCCATAAAAGGTCATTCTTTGTGTCGATTTTCATTCCCAAAACAGCCCAAAGACCATCTTTTTCTGTAGCAAACTCTTTCTCCTCACCGCTTCCACTTATACTGACTATCTTTCTTTTGTGGACAGAACCAACGTAGAAAGAGTCCCTTTTGCTGTCGTAAGCTACACTCTCTGTAACTAGACCTTTCTCAAGAAGTTTTATTGATGGCTTACTCTCTCCGAAAGGCTTTCGGTTGGCTTCAAAATCTACAAGCAGCGATTTGAACTCTTCAGTCTCTTTTATAGACGAGAAATCACTATCTTTTTCTGGTGAAAAGACCATTCCCATAGCTGCTACTCTCTTCAAACAGGCTATAGCTTCTACTTTCTTGCCTATCAGTGCATAAGCACCGGCAAGGTTGTAGATTACGGTTGGATGGTTATTTCTTAATCGATTAACTTGTTCAAGATTAGTTAGATAGGCTCCATAATCCTTCTCTGTGTAAGCCTTCTTTGCTTTCTGATATATCTGCTGGGCTTCATTTAACTGCTCACGTTGGCAATATGAAGGGCTGAAAAAGTATGCTGAGAAGAGTATTAAAATAAGAACAAAAAATAGACGATACACAAAAAACTCCTGTTGTTTGGAGACTCTGCTTGGTTGAAGTGCTAACCTGTGTAGTCAAAATGCGTAAATAGCAAAATAAAGCCAACACAAAAGTTGCTGCAACTATGATGCTTATTTTCTTAAAGAATCAAGCTCCAATTTGCAAAGTTAACATTTTCTGTTCCTCCAATTAGAGTTATCTGCATGCTTCTGCCACTACCTATGTCGTTAATTCTTATCTGTAGTGTGATTACTATATACTTCTTCATTTTTGGGTCAGAAGTTGGGAAGTCTGGCAGTTGTACAGAAGATTTGATCCAGTTTGGCCAAGGGATAGGTTTTTTGGGACGAAACTCTACAAGACTGTTGATGACATCACCTTGCTGATCAGTGGTGTAATGCACGGAGATTTCGGACTCTTTTTTTCTGTAGATCTCATCACCGTAACCTATAACCTCTTTTGGTTGCCCTAAAAGCGAGTGTACGTCATCGCGTTTTATCCCTAATTTGACAGGTGGAGTGAGTGTACGTTCTAGCAGAGAGTTTTTGGCTTCTTCATAGCTACTAAAGAGCAGCCTTTTGTTGAGCTTTATCTCGATATCTTCATCAAAAGCTTCTGCTTTGTAGCAGAAAATAGCTGTTACAAAAAGCAAGAAAACAAGTAAGCTAGTTTTCATTTTGATCCCACTCCCTTAAACTGTAAGTCCTTGGTCCCACAAGTTTTATGGGACATCGTTCACCAAAGCGCTTCATTTCGGTGTACAACTGACCAGCAAGTGTTGCATCAGGCGTTTTACTATCACTGTGTATCAGATTTTCACTCAGTGCAGTATTTACTATCTCTTTGGCTGTCATGGGCCGTTTCTCGCGTTCGAGTAAGTACCTTGCTGCTTGCTTGTAACCCATTTTCTCTTCTTTATTACTCTTTTTCTGTCTACTTTCTTGATGGTCTGTGTCTTCACTAGGCTCTTTACCAGCTTGTTCAATGACAGAATCGGTCTCTACTACTTTTTCAGAACGAGTCTCTAAAGTAGCCTCTTGGAAGAAGAGATCTGCTTTGTGGGTTGCTTCTGCAAAGTCACAAACCGTTTCACTCTTGCTTTCTTGAGGTTGCTGAAGGAAGTTTTCGCTAGTAGCTTCTTGGCTAGCAGAAGTTTCCGAGTTGGAGGCTTCTTCTCTTGGGGCATGCCAGAATGCTGGCCCTTGAATAACGGTTCCTGCCCCTTCAGCATTGACATCTTCCCTATTTTCATTTGCAGCCTTGATCTGATCTGCACTGGCTTTGATAGCATATGTACGAGGCCCAACTATTACAAAAAGAGAGCTGTCGCGCTTTCTATGAATGTCGGTATATATTTGACCTGCCAGTGAAGCATCAGGAGTCTTTCCAGCAGTTTTGATAAGCCCTTCACTGAGAGCAATGGAGACAATCTCTTTTGCAGTCATTGGGCGACCTTCACGCTTGAGTATGATCATTGCTGCTTCCTTAAAACTGAGTTCCTTATCTTCCCTTTTTGTTGTAGAATTGGCAGGCTTAACTAAAGTTAGACTTAACTCTTGTGCGACGTTTTTGTCTAGCTCTTCTGAGTAGTCTAGAGCTTCTAAGTTTTCAAAACTTTCTGAACCATTTAAGCTTTCTAACTCTGCTATATTCGCTTTCAAGCCTTTTTTCACGAAATTTTCTGTAGAGAATTGAGAAGAGGAGTTGCTGCCTATGTCTGTTTCCATAGCTTTCCAAAACTCGCTGGGCATAGGAACTCTTCTACCGTCTTTCACTTCTTCTGTGACAAAACTTTGGTAGATTAGGCGGCGCCTTCTCTCTATTTCTGCTTTTGCACGGCTGCGAGCTTCTTGAACCATCTGCCAAAAGTCTTTTGGCATAGGTGTTTGGCTACTTTCTGCAAAAATATTCCCTTTTTTTGCTGAGTCGTCCATTTAGGCTTTCTCCATCTGTGCCCCTGGTTAGCAAGATGAAATTTCAATAGTGTAGAGACATTATAGCCCGAAGTATGCAGCTATACCCAAGATTCTAGAAAGTTGCTCCAGTCGAAGTACATGTAGCAGAGTATAGTCCGGTACTTTCAAGCCTTGCTTGGTCGTCTAACTACAACTATTGGTCTAAAATAGAGCCTTTCTGCAATAAGCTTTAGGAGATTTGTGATGATTTGCAGAAGCTAAGAGAGTTAGGAGATCAGATGCTCAGCTTTATACCTGAAGAGATCGAACACTACGCTTACAACCACACATCAACAGAATCAGATCTTTTTTGTAGACTGCGCGAAGAGACTTACAAAGGGATGGCTTCTCCACATATGCAAGTTGGGCGTATAGAAGGAAACTTTCTCAAGATGCTTGTGAGATTGACAGGTGCAAAAAAGATAGTCGAAATAGGTATGTTCACAGGATACAGTGCTCTGATGATGGCCGAAGGGCTACCAGATGATGGTCACTTGATAACTTGTGACATAGACCCAAAGGCGGAGGCAATAGCCAGAAAATACTTTGCCGAAAGTCCACATGGAAAAAAGATAGAAGTCTGTATCCGGCCTGCTCTTGAGACCTTGTCTAGGCTTATAGAAGCAAATATTGTGTTAGATATGGCTTTTATAGATGCCGACAAAAGCAACTATCCAAAATATTACGAGTCTTGCATGAAGCTTCTCAGGCCAGGTGGCCTAATAGTTGCTGACAATGTTCTTTGGAGCGGTCGTGTTCTCAATCCACAAGATGAGGACACACGTGCAATAGCTGCTTTTAACACGATAGTACAATCAGACGAACGGGTAGAGAACGTCTGTTTGACTGTGCGTGATGGCATGATGCTAATTTGGAAGAAATAAAACTTTTGACATTGTAAGGAGATAAAATTAATGAGCCAAGAACTAAAAGAGGTAGAAATAAACTGTATCAACAATGGTCCCTTGAGAATTACTGGACAGATGGTGATTAAAGATGGGGCAGGAAATGCTTATGGATTGGGAGGGCGCAGCACCATAAGCCTCTGCCGATGTGGAGCTTCTGCAAACAAACCCTTCTGTGATGGTGCACACGCAAGAGCCGGTTTCGAGTCTGTAGTTGAAGCCAGGGATCTTCCTCCACCAGCACCTAAAAAATAGCTTCTTTACCGTCTTCAGGGAAATTTTCTCTGAAGACGGTAAAAAAAGATTGAAAAAATAGCCGATACTTTGCTACTATTTCGCCTGTCTT
>JAEUQL010000036.1 GCA_016789295.1 Blastocatellia bacterium
CTTTTTAATCAGTCATATATATCAATTCTCTTTTATCTGCCCAGACCAAAATTCCGATATCTGAAAAGATATATCTTTTCCTTCATACTTAGCAGCCATAGCTTCATCGTCAAGAATATAGCCTTGCAGCCAGACTTTAGCCGACATAACAGCACCAACTTTTGCTTCTCCACGAAGATTTCTTGAATTTACTAGAGTCTCAAGCCTGACTGTTCCTGTATCTATATAAGACCATACCAAATGAGAGTTGGTTATAGGATTTACTATATTCTTTCGAGCAATAATCTTACCTCTTACAGAATAGTCATTTTCACAAGAATGTCTTCTCTTGTTGACTTGACCAGTAGAAATAAGCCTACCAGAAAGTTGACGAGAAGAGATGGTGGCAGAGTAGGAAAGTCCAGCAAGCGCAACGCAGAGCTGAGGTCTTCGAAATATAGAAACGTCAAGTTCAGTTAGGTTTTGAAGCTCAAAGATCAGCTCATTCGATGTGCCATCTATGCATCCACGCACCATAGCTTCTCCATCCTCGTCATACTCAGTCACTTCCCATGGACTCAAATATAGTAAGTGCTCAGGGCGAAATGCTGGACGACAATCTGCATAGAATAGCCCTCTCTCCGAGTCATAAATAACTGCCCATACCTCCAGGCCACCACCTAACTTCAAACAGCAGCCATGGAGCTTTGCTCCACGCCTATATATCGTGTAGCGATTTCCCATCTCGCCAGCTTGGCGTGCAAGCCGATCATAAGAATCCTCATCAAATACAGAAAAACCCACGGCACTAAATGTATTCATAGAAGTTGTTTATCTATTCCTATTTCTTCTCCACTGAGGGCTTCTTCTCTATCAATTCTGCTGTAACTACAAACTCGCGCTCTTCGCGCCTTATCTTTAGCTCTACCTTAGTTCCAGGTGGAATTCTGGATATGAGTCGGTTAAACTGCCCCGTCGAGTTTATTGGAGAACCATTGACTGCTGTGATCACATCATCACGCCTCAAGCCAGCCTTCGCAGCAGGTGTGTCACGCTCCACTTTGGCAACTCTTATACCACGTATTCCTTGTGGTATACCAAGGCTCTTGGCAGTTGTTATAGATATGTCGGTAGTCTCGACAGCTAGGTAGCTCCTTTTTACCCTTCCAATGTCCCTTAGCTGTGGCAATATCTCTTTGAGTATGTTGACAGGAATTGCAAAACCTAGTCCTTGGCCTTTTGCTAGAACCAATGTATTTATCCCTATGACTTCACCTTTTACATTAACTAATGGCCCACCAGAATTCCCAAAGTTTATTGCTGCATCCGTTTGCAGATAGTCGTCATACTCACCATCCAAACCACTGCGTCCTTTAGCACTTATTATCCCAAGTGTCACTGTGTGGTCAAGGCCAAAAGGGCTACCAACTGCTACAACCCATTCACCTACTTTTACACCATCACTATCACCAAGCTTTGCATATGTGAAAAGTGTCTTGTCTTTAATCTCAAGTAAAGCTAGATCGGTAGAATCATCATAGCCTTTTACACTAGCTGAATAACTGCCTCCATCTGTTGTAATAATTGTTATTGCACCTGAAGTTTTTATAGCTTCTCTAATTACGTGGTAGTTAGTAACTATTAGACCGTTCTCTTCAACAAAAAAGCCACTGCCGTAAGATGTCCCGCCATCTTCGGTGGTCGATTGTATGTTGACTACAAACTTGTTGGCCTGGTCAGCAATATCAGCAACATTGAGCACAATCACGTTGTTGGATGGTTGTGTAGTTGAAGGCTGCTGTGCAACAACCAGATCTGGAGATTTGCCCTTTGCTGGTTGTGCCATATCTCGTTGCTGTGCGTGAGAGTTTACACTAAATAGTGCATTGACTATAAAAAATAGTACTAGAAAGCAGAAATAGTTAAATGCTTTAGAAACAGTCATTTTAACTCCATAAAGCTTCTATAATTTTGAGAAATTATGCCAAAGTTGAGTACTCTACTCTTGATCTCTCTGCTCATTCCCAGTGTGCCCAGTCTCGTCCCTTGGTGGCAAGTACATGCGCTCGCCTCTCACCACACGCATAGGCCCTCTGGTGGGAAGAGAGCCGCTTCTAACCATTTCAGCAAATAGATCAACATCATAGTCACACTGACGAGCCATCTCTTCTCTTATTGCGTGCAGTTTTTCTAAAAACCTTGGTCTTCTGTACATAAAATGCCTATAGATCAAGATACTAAAAACTCTGGAGTTACTATCTCAGGAACAAAGAACCCAGCAGCAGTATTAAACAGTTTTATACGAGCCTGTCTGTGTACATTTGCAATATGTCCAAAGTCCCAAGTCACAAAAAAATCTATCTTGTGTAGCGAGGCTAAGGCTATATGTAAAGCATTTGATATATATTTTCGATGAAAAATACCTCTACCAATATATCCTTCAGCCAGTATAGCTGCTTCGTCTTGAATATCAAGACTTGGCAGATCTTTGATAAGTTTTAAATACGATGAACGGTGTGGCTCTGTAAGCCTGTCTAGTTCTCGCTCTACAAGTAAAGAGACAAAAGCATTGTAACGACAAAGCTCGTGTTCCCACCAACGTATTGTTAGATCCCTGCGAAAAGGTTCATCGTTGTCTAAATAGGCTCCTACAACAGAAGTCTCTAGATATATGCTCATCTTCACTTGTCTATTTGAGACCTCAATTCTTGGTTTAACATCTTCTCTGCAGAAACCTTATCAGAAATAGGCAGAGATTTTTTTATAGTACCGTTGCAGTAAGGAGTAACACTGACCTGCAGCCTAGTAAAATCTATCTCTATACGACAACTGTTGAGAAAATCTCCGCCAAGTATTCCTTGTTGCTCAAAACCAGAATTCTCATTAAGTGCAGCAAAGTTTATTACTGGCAATCGTACATTCTCACGAACTAGATCAGAAACTCGCAAGCTATTGGCAAACATAATTTTCACATCTTCTGTTATGCCAGCAGCACCAACTATCTTGACAGATTCATTTGGAAGCAGTTTCTTATCCCAGTTATTCTTTTCTACTACACTTTTAGAAATAACTGAACTACTTGCACCAGAATCTAGGATAAAGTTCAGTGAAGAAGATTCATTGTCAAGCTTCACCTCTACACTTATCAAACCACTTTCTGTAAGACGAAACGGAAGAACCGATGTTGGCAGTGTCTGGGCTTGCTCTTCTTGTGCAAAGAACAGAGCTGGTACAGCTTCACCAACCTCTGAGCTTTTTCTATTCTTTTGCTCCTTGGTTGTCCGAAGACTCAACTGTCCCATCTTGTAATCTATAGTGGTAAAGAAATTAGAGAGCACTGAAAGACCAAGATATCCTTCTGGAGCGTCTTCAGCAGAATTGCTGAATGAGTGTATCTGGCGAATATATACAGGAACATTCCTTATTTTTACCCCTGCAATATCTATCTCTTCTATAACTGAATAGATTATAGGGAAAGTCCCACTTCCACCAACAGCATAAGCATTACCACCCCTGGCAACTTCTTTGAGCTTCAATCGTTCTGCTGCCTTTGATGATATAACTGTCACTCCAGCTCCAGTATCTAACACAAATCTTATGCTTTCTTTGCCATTTATTTTTGCTTCAAAGTGTGGTCTTTTAGCTTTTACCTTGATAGGAACTGTTGCTGCTGCACTGCCACTAACCTTATATATGTTTGTGTTTCCAAGGTAGTTGTAGAACCTTATAACACCTTCTATACGCTCTCTTCTCTCTTTGTCAGTCTTTGGAGCATTTTTGAGATAGCTCCTTAACGCATCGGCAGCATCTCTATAAAGATCTAGCCTTGATGCTGTGCGAGCATACAGAATCCAGTAGTCAGGTTCATCTGTGTCAAGCTCTGTGGCCAATTTCAGTTTTTCAAAAGCCTCTGTGGGATTGTTAAGGTAAAGGTCTATCTCTGCAGCACTTGCAAGCGCGAGAGGCTCCTTGACGTTTATTTGCAAAGATGCGTTCAAGTGATCTACTGAAAGAGTAAAGAATCCCGAACGCAGAAGAGCCGTACCAATGATTGCCTCTGCACGTGAATTTTGTGGCTTGGTCTGTAAAACCTTTAAAGCTTCGTCATAGGCCAAAGCAAAATTTTTCTGCTTCAGTAATACCAGTGCAAGACCTACGCGAGCATTTTCGTCTTCTGGATTACTGTCTAGAATGTTTCTATAGAGCTGCTCTGCATTAGAAAAATTCCCCTCCCGTAGCTCTTTTGAAGCCTTCTTGTAAAGGTTTTCAAACGCATCAGCTACAGCAGTAGCAAAAGTAAACGTGAGAATAAGTAGAGGGAAAAGAAGAAACTTTACACCTTTATGCGCTTGCAAAGATTGACGAATGCCCATAAATTACCCCCTTAACATTACTTTAATATCTCACCCGTTTTTGCCGACCAGAGTACTAGGTCAAGTTCATCGAAATCTATTCCTATCTCGTCAGAAAACTGCTTCATCTGAGATTCTATCTCTAAATACCGCTTCTTATTTGTAGGTGGTTTTACCTCTCCAAGTACTCCTAGTTCGCAAAGAGAGCGTAACACATGTTTGTCAAGAATTGCATAACCTTTATATCCAATGTTGCGAAGAAAATGGCTACCTTCTTTATAACCTATACCTTTCACTTTCGGATTGGCTGCCCAGTAGTCACGCCTCTGTTGTGGATCTTCAAAAGAGTCGAGTTTCTGTCTCATCTTCAAACCAAACTCCTCCTTCAGATACTCACGTGTAAGGTAGATATAGCGAGCACGGTCTTTAGGATACATATGCTTGCCTTCAATAGCTTGATAGATCTCCTCTTGGCTGCCTGTCAAGAGCACTGGTCTAACAAACTCTATACACTTCATACCCATCCGTGCACTTGCACCTGCAGTGAAGATACAGAAGACAAGTTCTTCAAACAACTTTACATCATCTCCTGTTTCACCAACTTCTCGAAACTCTGCAAGACGCTCTGCAATCGCTGCTCGACGTTGCTTGTGGCCTTCAATCAGCGACTCGATAGTCACAGGTTCTTTTGTAGTTCGTTTTCTCTTGAGCATAGAGATCTTAATAGTACTACCAGCATCAAACATCTAGGTAGCTTTTTCTCTCCCGATTTTTAGCCAAAACAGACAGACTCTTACAATATAACAAATCTAACAGAACTAAGCTGTAGAGTGCCACTTTTTCACTATGTTTTGTAGAATTTTTTTACAAAAAGCTGGAAAACTTGCGAGGTAGTAGTCTTTCTTAGTGGACTTGAGGCTGAAGATCTACCGATCTCTTCAGCCTTTTTATGCTGTTTTTTATTGCTATTTAAGGTTGAGTGTAGGTTCTGAAGCTTTGAGAGATACCTTAGTGCTACAGAGTTCTTTATACGTTTACTTACTTGCTACCCTTCTTCCAAGCCTTCTATGGTCCAGAGTTTAATCTCTTGGTCGTAACCGGCTGTAGCAATCTGCTTCTCATCGGGTGAGAATGCAACAGCCATAACAGCACCATCATGTGCTCCTATGCTGGCTAGTTCTGCTCCTGTGGCTGTGTCCCATAGCTTCACTATACCGCTCCAGTCACCAGAGATTAGGTAGTCACCACGAGTGGAGAAAGCAAGTGAGCGAACAGATTCTGTGTGGCCTTCGAAAGTAGCAAGGTCTGTGCGGCTTGCAACATCCCACAAATGGATCTTTCCGTCCTTTCCACCTGTTGCGAGTATGCCATCAACAGAACTTGAGAGAGTGTTAATACAGTGATCACGACAGTTGATCATTCCAAGCGGTTGATTAGTTGCAAGATCCCAAAACCTAACAGTCTCATCTACACCACCAGAGATCACTGTACTGCCATCTCGCGTAAACTCAACTGCTTCTACCAAACGAACGTGGCCTGTAAATTCTGCAAGCCGCTTTCGTGTCTCAATCTCCCAGACTTCTATGTTTGCCTCATTTGATAGAGCAAGATACTTGCCACTTGGAGCAAAAGCTACAGAACGTAGCGATCCTTCATAGTTGTTAAAGCTAGCTATTTCAGACTCAGTAACCAAGTTCCAAAGCTTCACAGTCCCGTCTGAACTAGCAGATGCAACACTTTGACCATCAGGAGATATAGCTACTGCATTGACCGAGAGTTCATGACCAACGAGTGCACCTCGTGCCATCTTCTTCTGTAAATCCCAGATCTTTATAGTACCGTCGGAACTGCCAGATACAAGATACTTGCCGTCAGGAGTGTAATCAAGTGACTTGATGACATGCTCGTGGCCTATAAGTGTAGCTACTTCACGTAAAACTACTCCATAAGTTTCGTCAGAAAAGACTTGAGATGAATCTCGTTCTAACTGCTTCAGCTCATTTGCTTCTCTGTCAAGCTGGTTTGCTGCTTGATCTGTAGCAGAAGGGCTACTTGCAAAGTTAACAGCCTGCTCAAGCCTAGAGCTGGTCTCCATCGAGATACCAGAGATTGTCTGATGCGTGACTCGTAATATCTTACTGCTCTGCTGTGTGTCGGGGATCATCTCTTGATCAGTTACAGTATCAAGCTTATCTAACTTCTTTTTATCAGTTTTCCTTGACACTTCTGCAGCAGCAAACGATTCTTTTGGAGTAGAAAATCGTGAAACTGGAGAAGGAGGAGTTGATAGAAAGTCGGTTATTCTTGGTGGAACTTGTGATACCGTAGCAGAAGGGTTGTTGACTGCTTTATCTAACTCTTCATATAGCTCTATCACCGTCTGCTGGCGTGCTAGGCGGTTTTTTGACAATGCCTTCATCACTACAGCTTCAAGCTCTGGTGAGATGTCACGTTTAAGCAGGCTAAGCCTACGAGGCGGATCTATTGCGTGTTGTATTATCACTGCCGATGGTGTAGGAGCATCAAAAGGTACATGGCCTGAAAGCATCTCATAAAGCATCACTCCAAGACTGTATATGTCAGAGCGAACGTCTAAATCCTCACCCTTGCACTGTTCTGGGGACATATAATGCGGTGTTCCCATGACAAGCCCAGGCCCTGTAAGAGTGAGTGCCTGAATACCTGGCTGCTCTTTCAGCTTTGCAATACCAAAATCTACTACCTTGATATGTTCTAACCCAGCTTCACTTGTCTCTATCACTATATTGTCTGGTTTGAGATCTCTGTGGATTACCCCAGCATTGTGTGCAGCCTGTACAGCTTCACAAATAGGTTTATAGAGTTCTAAAACCCGTTTTGGAGTCAGTACCTCTTCTCTCTCTATATCTTCTCGAAGAGAGCGGCCACTGAGTAGTTCCATGGCAAGATATGCACGGCCATTGTTGAGAACTCCAAAATCGTATATGGTGATGACGCTTGGGTGGTTTAGACGTGCTGTAGCTCTGGCTTCACGCCGGAAACGCTCAAGAGTTTCATTGCTTGATACAAAATCGGGAAGCACAACTTTTAGAGCTATCACACGATCAAGCTCAAGGTGGGTGGCACGATATACAGCACCCATGCCTCCCTGCCCTATAAGCGCATCTATCCTGTATTTGGAAGCAACCACTCTGCTTCCAGGAAAAGCATCAACTAGGAATATGCGGTCTTTTAGACAGCGCTCCTCTTCATCATCGTAACAGTTTTTACAAATTGGGCAGTATTTCATTATGTTCTAAGTGGTACTGAAGTCTTGTGCGACACTAGTTTAACACAGCTATCTATTGTGGCAATAGGCAGTTTTATATCAAGAAGCAATGAAAAGCAATAGCCCGTTGTGGCTAAACTCTCTCCTACTTGACAAATAGTGTAAAGTCTATCTTCTAGTTTTGGTCGATAGTGGAAAGCTCTCATTGTAACCTCGGCCACGGTTTCGGATGAGAATAATCTCAGCCAGTATTGCCAGTGCTATCTCTTCAGGTGTACGCGCTCCTATATCAAGCCCTATTGGAGCATATATCTGCTCTATCTGTTTTTGGCTAAAACCTTCGGATTGCAGTTTTTCAAAGACGACATTGACACGTCTGCGACTACCTATCATACCAATATAGCCAGCAGGTCTGCTAAGAAGTTTTCTAAGACAGTCTTCGTCATGCTTATGACCGCGAGTGACAATAACAACTGCAGTGTTTGGGGTCACTTCTACTCTGTCCACAACTTCTTCAAACGCACCAACCTCTAACTCTACACTTTGATTGGGAAAAAATTGGCGGCTTGCAAATTCTGGCCTATCGTCTATAACTACTGCCCGAAAACCAACCGTCAGGCCAAGATCCACTAAAGCACGTGCTATATGCCCTGCTCCACAAATGAGTAAACAAGGCTGTGGGCGCAAGACTTCAAAAAGTAGTCTTAGCTCAGTATTACTTGTAAAATCCTGATTTTCAGGAGCCTGGAAACGTTTTGTGTTAAGGGCTATAGTCTCATTTGCTGGTCTGTCTGCTTGAAAGTGAGCCTCAATGTCTGCAGCTCTGTCAAGCAGTTCATCACCAAGAGTTCCTACTGCAGTGCCATCTTGTAAAATAAGCCTTTTATTTCCAATTTTTACTCTTGGCATCTTCTCTGAAAGAAGATCTTTGCTGCCAACTTCTATCACAGTAACCAGCAGCAGTGTTTCACCCATTGCTAACCGCTTGCTCACTTCATCAAGTATCAGATCCATAACAACCTTTTGACTTCTAGTAGGCGTTGTCTCCTTTTAAGACTACAGGAAATGTCTTGAGCAGAATCTTTAGATCAAGCCAGAGAGACCAGTTTTCTATGTAGTAGATGTCAAGCTTCACCATCTGCTCGAAGTTTAGTCGGTTGCGACCAGAGACCTGCCAAAGCCCTGTAATACCAGGTTTTACATGAAACCTTGCCCGATGCCATTCTTTGTAAAGCTCCACTTCATATGGAATGGGCGGTCGAGGTCCTATCAAACTCATCTCACCTTTCACTACATTGAGTAGCTGAGGTAGTTCATCCAAACTGTAACGACGGATAAACCCTCCTATTGGGGTGATCCTGGGGTCATCTTTTACCTTGCCATAGACTGGCTGCTCTTCGTCACCCTGATTTGACCCATTCTCGTTGTTGATGTTTCGGCGCATCATCTCACGATGCATCCTGTCATCGGTCTTGTAGTACATTGAACGAAACTTGTACGCTCGAAAAACCCTTCCATCCATCCCTACCCGCTCTTGTGTGTAAAGAGCAGGCCCTGAAGAGGTCAACCTTATAGCCAAGATTACAAAGAACCAGAGTGGTGCCGTAAGTACAAGCCCAAGAAGCGAGAGGCTCACATCTATACTTCTCTTTAACCACCTGTTTGGCCCTTGCAAAGGCTCTTGAAAGAGTTTAATCATTGGTAGTGATCCTATCTGATCAACACCTGTTTTATTTGGCAAACAGTTGAACATGTTAGGTACTACACGAAACTCTACATGGTGTTTACGCCCACAACGAAGTACAGATTCAAATATGGTGTCCGGACTGATCCGCTCGTCTGTTATTATCACTTCTCTGATACCAAACTGACGAACAAGTGCAGGTAAGTCTTCGAAAGTTCCAAGGACTGGAACCCCTTCAAGCTGTGTAGGAACAGTCTCTCCAGCAGCATTTGTTGACAAAACCCCCAGTACTTTATAACCAAGTCGTCGGCTTTCTGACATTTCAGCAACACATACTTCAGCATTCTTTCCACAACCAACTACGATAGTCGGTATCAGATTTACTGAATGTCGGCGATATACTATCTGTACTATGCGTACAAAAAGCCTTGTCAGAATGGTTGCACCAAACACTAGTACCCAGTCATAAACAAATACTAGTCGAGAATATGAAAAATCACGAAACTCTACACCTCCACGATACAGAAAAGCTATCGAAGTTATAACTAGACTACTGACCATAGTTGCTTTGAATATATTGCTTAGATCTTGAAGTATTGAAAATTCTCCACGCAACCGGTAAAGATCATAGTGTCTTAGGGCAATTATACGAACTATAGGAATAAAAAGTAGAACGCTAGAATATGGCTGGAAATTATCAGTAAAACCGATTATCGTGCCCTGTGGAGCATAGAAAACTGGCTCGGAAAGACGAAACCAGTAAGCTAATATAAAACTCATCACTACTACTGCTATATCCCACAAAATTATTAGTGAGGTACAGATTGGAAGCAGAATTGCTTCATACTTCAGGTAGCGAGCCAAAGCAAGAAGGTGTGTTGGTGTGTTGGTTCGTGTTGTGATATCTATGATATTTTCTGACTTCTCCATAATGAAACCACAACCTCAGTAGAATTAATCTGCATAGTTGGCCATTGCAAGTGCGTATGCCATCCAAGCTTGCGACCAACGCATATAAGAGATCTTTTTAGTAAAAAAAGCCGTCTTCTGAAAGTAGAAATATCCTGATCTGTCCCACATGTTCGCTAAAACCCAATCGGTCAACTTGATGACCCAACCTTGCGAATCATCTATCAGGTGTTTTAAGCGAACGAATGTTACTATAGCTTGTGCAGATGAGTGAATGTCTATTGGATAGATCTTATTATGGTAGTACTTAGGTGTACCATCAGCAAGAAAGAAGTTAGACATATAGAACTTAAACCCTTTTTCTAAAGCCTCTTTCCACCTATCCATTCCACACTCTCTAATAACAGTATCTAAAGATACAAGGTTAAAGCCTGTGTGAAAGTTATCACACCAAGCTTGGAATGGTGCTGTACCATAAGGCCACGAACCATCTGCTGCTTGTCTGTTTACTGTAAACCTTGCTGATTTGATGGCCATCTCTCGCAACTTCTCTTCATCGGTAACAAAAGATGCTGTGCGGGCAAGCAGTTCTGCACCCAAAAGATTTGCATTGTGTACCTCTGACTTATCGCGTGGTGTGTAGCTAAAACAGATCTCACCATCTTTCTCACTGTAGTTTAGATACTCAAGAATAAACTCACACGCCGATATAGCTACTTCCAAAGATGCCTCCTCTTCAAACATCTCAAAATGGTCTAGCCAAGCATGAGCTACAAAGGTTGTGCATACAATCGATGGCGTGTAGATCGGTGCAAAAAAGGCTCTTGACTGCCACGCAAAGTTGTATCCCCAACACATTAGCCCATCAAATCCAGGCGAACGCATCGTCCATAAACGCTCAAGTAGCTCTTCTGCATCTTTTTTGTACTGCTCGTTTTTTGTCTTCTTGTAGGCAAGTAGCAGAGCACGAACAAAAAGACTCAAACCTTTTGGGTTCTCTCCCTTCTCTATACCAACAAGCGGACGGATATTAAAAGGAGACCTCTTAATAAATTGTGTCCAAGCAATACGAAGATATTTAGAATTTGGGAAATAGTTGAAAAGGCTGCTGTTGAGCGCATCATAAGGATCATAGCCTTGCCACTGCTCGTCACGACAGTAGTTTAACAGCTTCTCAAAAACCTCTTCGTACATTCTTATACCAACTGCAAATCCTTTCTTCTAATTCTGTTCATCCATACAACTACTGCTGCAAGCCAAAGAAGTGCCCCAATTATCAGTAATGCCTCACTGGAAAGCGGCACAAATGTGAGTAGATAAGGAGCACGCGGAGCTTCAAACAGATGAAAAAGAGGCGATAAGTTCTTATCAATATAGATCAAGTCATCTTTGAAGAGATCTACACCTACACGTACTCCATTATCTTTAACCATCTGATAGTAAAAAAAGATCTCACCTATTGCGAAATATGTCTGCTCAACTATGCAGAGCCAAATTCCAACAGCTACAACATAGAGGCTTTGCCATCTCTGCTTCTCCAACTGCTCTTTCAGCCACATTCCAAAAGGAAGTATCAAAAAAGGTACTATCATAAGCAGATACCTCGGTCCAAGACAGAAACCCGCATGCCACATCTCAAAACAGGAGATGAAGATTATGCGTGCAAAAACAGTAGCCATTAGTAAAATCGACAGAAAAGGAGCAAACTTGTGAAACCTGTGCCAAGTAACTAATCCCAAAATGACTACTGGAGAAAATAGAAACAGACCTTTTCCATAACCAAACAGAAGTTGGTAAAGTGATGACCAGAAGGCTGTGGAAAAAGGTTGGGCAAAGTTTACTTGGTTGTACACCGTCAGAGAATGTCCCATCTGGAAGAAACTTCCAAACCTGTAGTAGTTGTAGTAGCCAAATAGACCTAAAATTAGAACCAAACTGGCTGACCAAACAACAACTCCAGCTACTAACTCTTTACTCTTTCTCGACTGCCAACAGCAGTAGAGCGCGTAGAGACCAAAAAAGGGTGCAAATGCTAAAGCTGTAGAGTGTGTAGCCACTGCCAAACCAAGAGATAAACCAGAAATTAGCAGAGACTTGTGGCTGATACTACTTTGTTGAAAACTCCTGTCAACTTTTACTAGGCTGTAGAAAGACAGTAGTACTAGCAATGTAGCCAACGGCTCGCTCATAAAAGTTCCAGAATAGTGCCAAGCCATTGTCGCAAAACCAAAAACTGCTGCAAGCGCAGTTGCAACTGTCTCATTTTGAAATATCTTAAAAACTATTAACCAAAATAGTAGAACTTGCAATGCACCAATAACTACATTGAAAAATGAGACTGAGAACCTAAGTGCGTGCGGCTTAAAATCTGCTTCTGGAATTCCAAGAAAGACTGCCCCTATTCCTTTACCTGCAAAATGACTGATAGGAATAGTTGCTTCTTTGTACCACTCTGTCTCATTTATCGGTTTTGCAATCTTGATGAAAGGTGCAAGCAGTATCGACTCAAAAGGCGGATATGAGGTGTAGAGCTTCCCATCCTTCCCCCTGGCTACTCCAAACCCTGGCCATATCTCCAAGTCCCTTACTTCAAAACCATTGCCATCAGCAATAGACTCTGCTACACGAAATACAACTTCAGAGTCAGGACACCTTATCCCACCATAACTTGTCAGGGTGTAGACAGATAGAGCAAGAATGAATATGTAGAGCAGAGTCTTTCTTTTCATCTACCTTTACCCTTACTGAATTTCTATCTAAATCTCTGTAAGCCCAAGATTCTAAAACCTTCTGCAACAGCTAGAAACCATCCAACAACCTATCTAGTTCTACAACCTCTGTTTTACCACTGCGTAGACTCTCTACTGCTTTGAAAGTTGCTAGTGTTGTAGCTACTAGAGACCTAAATTGAATTGTTGAAGAATTATTTTTGATGATTTCGTCAATAAAGCCCTGAACTTCGTCTTTGTGGCCTTTATCTTGAGAGCTACCACCAAACTTTGTAGTACTTCCATTTTTTGTTAGACTGGCAGATTTGAAATCATCCAAAACGGCTACTGTACCACTGCCAAAGATTTCAATATACTCTTTTGGAAAACTCTTGTCACCTACAGCGATGTAGTGAACCGTCCCAACAGAACCATCTGAAAATTTTACTGTTATGGCAACAGTATCTTCATCGGTCTCTTTGTCAGAACCTGTTGTGATACTTTCAGCAAAAACTCTTACAGGCTCTGCATCAGTAAAGTATTGCATCAAGTCTATAAAATGGCAGACCTCGCCAACTATTCTTCCTCCGCCTTGAATTGGGTCTTGTATCCAACTATTTTTTGCAATAAATCCAGCGTTAACACGATAAAGGATAGAATAAGGAGTAGTTTTATGCCCTAAAGCCTTCTTGAGTTGTAAAGCAAGAGGAGAAAAACGACGATTGAAACCAACCAGAAGAGCTGGCTCTTTACCAGTTTTGTAGGCTGCCACGATCTGCTTCAACTCTTCTTCATTCAAGCAGAGCGGTTTCTCTACAAACACAGACCGTCCTTTACTGAGAGCTTCAACTACAATGGGAGCGTGAAGATTGTGCCGTGTAGCTATAAAGACACAGTCAGTAGATGAATCTTCTATCACTTCTCTACTACTAGAAGCACAGAAATTGAATCTAAACCTTTCTGCCGTATTCTTTGCTGAAACACCTGTGGAGTTTGCTAGCCCTGTTAGAAGTACAGAACTGTGAGAGCGTAGGTGTGGGAGGAGGCTTGCTGTAGCAAAGTTTCCTGCACCTATAAAACCAACACCAATCTTATTTTTATCTGCACCAGATTTAGCATATTTTGTAGCTATACGGCTGAGTACTTCACCTTCAACATCATACTTAAGAAGCACACCGCATACACTACCACTCGTAGCAGTTTTGCCCAGTATCATATCGTATGCTGCTGCTGCATCATCAATTTTGAATTCATTTGTAGTTAGCAGTTCCACATTAAGTTTTCCAGCGGCCATCAGACGCAAGACTTCTTCCATATTCCGCTTTTCAGTCCAACGAACGTACCCGATTGGATAGTCAAAACCCCACTCTTCATAAGAAGGGTCATATCTGCCTGGCCCATAAGAACGCGAAAGGCAGAGTTCAAGCTCTTTCATGTAGTAGTGTTCACGAGGGATATCCATCTTTACAGCACCAACAACTACTACACGTCCACGATCCCTTGCAATCTCTCCAGCAAGTTTTACTGGATCGTTGCTAGATGTACTAGCAGTTAAAATCACACTA
>JAEUQL010000370.1 GCA_016789295.1 Blastocatellia bacterium
CGCTTTGGAGCCATTTTAAGGAGGACATACTGTTAACAAGTAAGCTCTTTTAAGGTCTCTTCTAGTAACTGAAGCACCTGTTCAAGCAGTTCTCTGGAGATATTGAGTGCTGGCTCGATCCTGATAACTTTCGAATTGAGCAACGTTCCAGCTACAAGTACTCCACGACGAAACAGCCCAGCAGCAACAGAGTAGCCAAACTCATTGTCAACAAACTCCAAGCCAATGAGCAGTCCTTTTCCGCGTACTGCTACTAAGTAGTCTTTATAGTATGACTGAATCTCTTTGAGGCGTTTGAGCAGAAACTCTCCGCTTGTAGCAGCTTGACCGGGCAGGTCTTCTTCGATAGTCACTTTAATGGCCGCTATGCCGGCTGCACATGCCAAAGGGTTACCACCAAAAGTTGAAGAGTGTATAAAAGGGTTCTCTTCTAAAACCTTCCAGATTTTAGGTGTAGAGATAAAAGCTGAAAGCGGCATTACTCCACCACCAAGAGCTTTACCAAGGCACATAATGTCAGGTACAACGTCCCAGTGCTCTACTGCAAACATTCTTCCTGTACGTCCAAGGCCGGTCTGTACTTCATCGGCTATGAGCAGTACACCATGCCGGTTGCATATTTCGCGTAGTCTTGGCCAATAGTTGTCGGGTGGAGTTATTGCGCCCGCTTCTCCTTGAACAGGCTCTGCAATCACTGCAGCAATGCCAAACCCGACGTCTTCGGCCTTGCGTAGTTCAAACTCGACAGCCTCGGCATCTCCAAATGGAACAAAGTGGATCTCTGGCAGAAGTGGGCCGAAAGGAGCACGGTATTCGGCTTTACCCATCAAACTGAGACTTCCATAGGATTTACCGTGAAAACCTTTCAAACAACTGATAAAGCCTGGTTTTTTGGTGTAGAGCCTAGCCAGTTTCATAGCCCCTTCCACTGCGTCTGTGCCATTGTTGATAAAGAAGCTGTACTGTAGGTCTCCAGGGGCTATCTCTCCAAGTAGTTCGGCGAGTACTCCACGAAGTGGGTCAAAAAGCTCTTGGCTCGAAAGAGGCATTCTGTGGAGTTGCTTTGAGACAGCATCGACTATTTTGGGGTGCTTGATGCCAGCACTGTATATTCCATAACCGCCAAGACAGTCTATGAAATGTCTTCCCATAATGTCGGTGATAATGGAGCCTTGGCCATCCCACTCGACTGCTGCATACTGTCCAGCTTCGGTCATCGATTTTCTGTATTCCAAAAACCCTTTATTGTAGTAAGAGTTAAAATTATCAACAGTATCTTTTACTACTTTTCTTCTCTGATACTCGTTGAGTTTTTCAGACGAGAGTACTTTTAACCATCGTTCTGCTTCATCAAGGGCTATCTGATATTTTGAATTACTTTCATTTATTTTACTTTCATTTATCAATCGCATACTCATAAAAACCTCTTGAAAGCTTTCATATTGAAAGCTTTAGTTGAAAGTGAACATAAAAAGTACAGGCCACAATTATGGCTTGACCGGATAGAGTTGTTGGCGATTGACTAAAGCTATGTATCTCGAAGAAATGGATTGGAGTTGCGACGAGAAGGCAGCGTTTTAATCTCTACTTTATACAACAGCAAAGAATTCTGGAGGGAGGCTATTTTCTGGAGCTTTTCTCTAGTAGTGCGGATCGGATGACCCTGTTTGACTAACATAAATCACCTAACTTTACACTTCTTGTTCCTCTAAAAGATTAAGATTAAGACCTTTTTGGTCAAACTATATGATTGATGCGTAGATTGAAGGTAAACCATAATATTGTACTCAGTCAAGCCTTGACACTTAGCACAGTTGAGGCCGAATATTATTAAACTGTTTTAGAGCAAAGTTTTAGCAAGGTAGAAAAAAGTGAAAAAAACTACTTTTCTGGTCATTCTCTTTATAATCTCTGCTGTCACAATCTCTGCACAAGTAGGGGTAGTGGAGACAGAACAAGCTACAATCCTGAAAGCTTCCGAGAAGATCCTCAAAGAGGTTAGCCAACTGCGTGGCCTTCCTGCAAGAAACCCGGAGAAGTCTGGTTTTAAGTCTCGCAAAGAGCTTGAGACTATAGTCATTCGTGATCTTGACGAAGAGCGAGGACCAGAACAGATGGCAGTTCAGACAAAGCTGCTCAAACTGCTAGGACTAATTCCCAAAGACTATTCACTCAGAGACCAACTGGTCAAACTGCTTACCGAGCAGATAGGTGGTTTTTATGATCCACGTACAAAAGAGTTCTACCTTGTTGACTGGCTTGACTTTGAGGAGCAGAAGCCAGTAATTGCACACGAACTCACACACGCAATGCAGGATCAGAATTTTGACCTGCGTCGGTTTGAAAAACTTCCAAAAGACGAATCTGACAAAGAACTTGCAATACAGGCTTTGATAGAAGGTGAAGCTACTGTTGTAATGCTCAACTATATATTTAAGCCTCAAGGGCTAGATGTTACGAAGATGCGAATTCCTTTGAGTGGTCTTTTTGAGATGACGAGTGCAGAAAACGACAACCGTTTTCCAGAACTTGCAAATGCTCCAAGCGTCATCCGTGAGGCACTGGAGTTTCCTTACTTTTACGGTGCATCTTTTGTACAAGAGCTAGTCCATCGCAAAGACTGGGACTATGTTTCAAAAGTCTACACTACAGACTTGCCTGAAAGTACAGAGCAGATCATGCACCCAGAGAAGTTCTTTGCTCGCGAGACACCAACCAAGTTTCAACTCAAAGATTCAAGTTCGCTACTTGGCAAAGGGTGGAAACGCACAGATCTAGACATCAATGGTGAGTTCGGCTTCTATCTCATACTTACCGATTTTATTGGTAAAAAACAGGCTAAAGAGGCTGCGGAAGGTTGGGGTGGTGATCAGTATGCTTTCTATGAGAACGAGGCAAAAGGTGGGGCAATACTTGTGCAGATGACAAATTGGGATGACGAAGACGAAGCCAAAGAGTTCTTTGAGGCTTATAGTGAAAGAACTCTCAAGCGTTATGAGCAGCCACAAGCCAAAAAAGATACTGAAGTCCTTAAGCTCTACCAGACAAAAACTGGCCTAGTTGTTTTGGAACGTCGTGGCAAAGACATCTTGATAATTGAAGGCGTGCAGCCAGAACAGCTTACAAAACTACAAGCTGAAGTTTGGAAGGCTGCAGGGAAATAGAGAGATTACTAATCCCCTTGCCAATGTACTGCACGATAGATAAAGCGTGACTGTCCAAAGCGTACCTCATAGCCATTTTGTAGATAACCTTCTGTTACTCTTTGGCCATTGACGAACGTTCCATTGATGCTGTTTAAATCTTGAATTACGTGTACACCTGTTTGATGAAGATAGATCCGTGCGTGGCTGTTTGAAACAGAGCCATCCTGTTCAATAACAAAATTGTTGTCGAGAGTTTTGCCTATACTGATCACATGCTTATCGATAACAAAAGCAACCTCTTCCTGTCCGTCTGTATATTTAACAAAGTGAGGTTGCATAGATGCTGGAGGATTTTTACTCAATCTAAGCAAGCTCATTTGACAATTGGTGCACTCAGTGCTTCCAGGAGGGTTTTTGGTCTTGCATCTGCGGCAGTATCGGTGCTCACCAGCATCAAAGCTTGGAAGTACTTGACCACATCTGCAGGTGTCACCTGCATATCCAATCTTGCTACAACGGGGGCATTTAAGAACTGGAGTAGTTGTTTGTAACTCTTTTCTTTTGTGGGAGTTTTTCACAAAACTTGCTATCTTGTACTCAACGTAAACGAACATTCCAGCCATCAGTGTCAGTATTGGAATGATCGAGACTATAGGTGGCATGTCTGCAAGCACCGTCAATATGTAGTCATAGAGTCCATGAACAAATGCTGCAGCAATCAGACCAGAGATGATTATTCTAGTTCGATGGCCTCTGACATTTGGAGATGCTTTGGCTTTACTTAAAGCTAAGCCCCAGAATGCAGAAAAGAGCGCGTGTCCTGCGTTTGCCAAAGGGCCACGCACAGCAAGAACTTCAACACTAAATTGGCTAACGTAGAGTACATTTTCTATTGCTGCAAATCCCATTGCAGCCGCTGCCGAGTAGACTATTCCATCAACAGGTTCGTCAAAGACTTGCTGGCGATAGGCAAAGATTAGCACTGCAAGCATCTTAACAGCCTCTTCAACTGGCCCTACAACGGTAAAGAACTGTAAAAAGGTTGTTATATGGTGCTCACCAAATATCAAGTAGAGAAACACTAGGCCAAAGGAGTTGAGTATAGAGGCTGGAACTGCTGAAAAGATGCCTATTAAGAATGTTATCGCAACAGTCGAAAGTGGAGCGCGGTCGTGTCTGTCTTGAATGTAGAAAAACAGTAACCAAAGTACGCACGGGAGCAATGAAAGAAATATTATCATCATACGCCAAATTCTGTTAGAAACTACGCTCTTTTAGTTTTTATCTCTCACAAGGAATATTCTGCCTGAAATCTCTGAGAAAA
>JAEUQL010000371.1 GCA_016789295.1 Blastocatellia bacterium
CCTCGCAGTGCAAGTGTTCGTGCAAGAACTGTTGTAGAAGTTGTAGTAATGGGTCGTAATGTCTTTTCTCAGGTTTCAAACTCACTGGCTCCAATGAAAGAGCTTATAACTTCTACAGTCACAAAGAGAAGTGGCGGACTTTGGCAAAAACTTCCTTCAGCAAGAGACATTCTTAGTAGAACTTCTATCAGAGACTTTCTTGAGCCAATCCCTGGAAAACTTGTAAAACCAGAGAGTCAACTTGAAGATGTTGTTAGAATGTTTGAAGAATTAGAACTGGAGTTTTGTTATGTTAGTAAGGATAATATCCACATTGATGGCATTCTTACACAAGCCGATCTTTTAAGAGCATTAGAATTAGGGACGACAGGGGTGAAAGTAGAAGATTTTATGTCATTGGAGCCTCTTGTGGTTGCTGTTGACGAAAGCTGTCTTTTGGCTGCTACAACTATGCGTGATAACGACCTAAAATGGTTACCGGTTGTTAACAGTCTTCAAGAGCGCAAAATCGAAGGGCACGTCAAACGTCAAACTATACTTGCTGGTATATTGAGTAAGTGTTCGTCTTGCACTTCTACTTCCAAGCCTGCAACTGTTTCTACTTCCACAGGAGTCTAGTGAATGTCTGTACTAGCATCTCTCATAGGTGAAGTCCTTGATGGTAAGTATCTGATAGAGAAAGAGCTTGGTCAAGGTGGTATGGGGGCAGTCTATCTTGCTCGCCACCTCGGCACAGAACGTCCAGTAGCTCTCAAAGTAATAGTGCCAGAGCATATGACCGATGACCATTTTGTAGATCGGTTCAAGTTAGAAGCTGTAGCTGCTGGCAGGCTACGCCATCCAAACGTTGTAAATGTAACCGACTTTGGTTTTGCAAGTTTTGGAGGTAAGCAGGTAGCCTATCTTGTTATGGAGTACCTTGACGGCTCGACCCTTGCCGATATGTTGGAGAAATACAAACAACTACCTCTCGATCAGGTGCTTGATATTGTTGAGCAGGTATGTTTGGCAATAGACGAAGCTCACAAACAATCGATAATTCATCGAGATTTGAAGCCAGAAAATATATGGCTACAACCAGATGGTAGAGGTGGCTACAATGTCAAGGTGCTAGATTTCGGTCTAGCCAAATTGAGAACTCCTGTTTTGACGGCTTCTAGCCTCTCCACCAATGATGGCTATAGAATTAGCACAACTACAGGAGAGAAAAAAAGCTCTAGCATAGTTAGTATCAGTAATGAGATAGAAAATATTGCTGATTTTGATGAAAATGCAACCGTTGTAACTAGCCCTTTAGATGGGGCAACTCTTATTAAAACTGAAAGCCAGTCTGTAGATCCAAATAGAACTGTTGTTTCAGAAAATACAGCAATTGCTGCAGATAATAAATATCTACTTCAGCAGGCTAGAAGTATTGAAAAAAGTAATCAGAATATAACTCGTGCTGGAACTATACTTGGTACACCAGTTTACATGTCACCAGAACAGTGTGCTGGCAAAACTTTGGATGAAAGCTCTGATATTTACAGTCTTGCTGTAGTTGTTTATGAAATGCTGGCTGGAGCACCTCCTTTTGAAGGCTCTATTAGAGAACTTATAAAACAGCACATAGAAGTAGAGCCAAAATCTATTAGAGAAAAGCGCAAGGATCTACCACAGTGTATTGAAAGTTTATTGGCGCAAGCTCTTTCAAAACGTCCTGAAGACAGACCGCCATCGGCTGCCGCTTTTGCTGCTGCAATGCGCATAAATACAGAAGGTGAAACCCCTATTTTGAGGGAGTCACTGAAGATCTATAGCAAACATTTCACTTCTTTTTTGTTACTTTCTACTCTGCTTTTGCTGCCCTATATGGCTATCAACTTCTGCTTTATTATGCTTACGCTAAGCGATATAGTGGTACTGCCTACTTCTATTTCAGTGGTGATCAAGAAAGGCTACTTTCTGGTCTCATTTTTAATAGCTATGTTGGCAAGCAGTGTTAATACTGGAGTTTTTGCCCCGGTAGTTGAACTCATCTACAACTCTTCAAACAGACGTGTAGACATAACCAAAACTCTAAAAGATTTCTACAAAAGGTTTCCGGCTATTACCACTACTGTAGGGGCGTCTTATCTACAGATCTTTTTGGGTTTGGTAAAGCTGTTGTTACCAGGAGTAAGGAGCTATATTTTATCTTCTCTCTCTAGTCTTATAGTTGTAACTGAAGGCAAGAAGGGTAGGGAGGCGATAGACAGATCCCAAGAGCTTGTAAAAAGGCTCTTTCAGCCAATGTTGTCCATACAAGTAAGAAACATTTTTCTGTGTGGGGCTGTTGTGGTAACGGCTCCTATGTGCTTCGTTCTTTTAAGTTTGGTTGGCTCGCTAGTTGGGGAGCAACAGGTTGAGATCCTGATTAGTCAAAATAGTTCACTACCATCTTTTATCTTTATTCCGCTCTCTTTTACAGTGCCCTGGATCTTTTTAGTTCTTTTTCAGCCTATTATTGCCATAGCTAGTTCTTTGCTTTACATAAAATCGCGTCAGATTCGGGGAGAATATGTACAAAATAGTTGGCAGGAGCAAGATTTCCTTATCAAGAAGAGCTTAAACTGGGTTAGAATAGCTCGTACCAAAAATCCAATTTTTTTAACCGTATTGCTTGTAGTTCTATTTGGCGGCTTTGCAATCAGGAACTTGGCTCTCACTTATGCGTCGTCGAGTGGATTGATTGGAATGGTTGAAGCTCTGCTTTTAGTAGGTGCAGACGCAAACGCTAAAGTCAGACCAGAACTAACGGAAGATTTTAAGACTACTCCACTGCTGAGATTAATAGAAAGCGGTGTTGATCAAGAAGTCAAAAAAAAGATAGCCAAGCTTCTGCTTGATTATGGTGCTAACCCAAGTGAAGATAACGAGTATGGGTGGACTCCTCTGCTAGAAGCAGTAAAACAAGAAGATATGGAACTTGTTGACTTGCTGATCGCTAAAGGGGCAGCTATAAACTCCAGAGCCAATAATGGGTACACACCACTGATTATGGCAGCTAGCAAGGGTAATAAAAAGATCGTTGAACGTTTGCTCTCTGAAGGAGCCGATGTAGCTTCCAAAGACTACTTTGGATATACAGCTCTAAATACAGCTATACTTGATGGACATGCTTACGTTGTAAAACCTTTACTAGACAAAGGCTGCAACCCAAATACACCAAACCGGCACGGTGTAACACCTTTGATGATAGCTGCTTATGGAGGAGATGGTTATATTGTCAAACTTCTTCTTGAGAAGGGTGCAGAGGTCAATGCCAGTGATAAAGATGGCGAAACGGCTCTAATCTTTGCTGTCAAAGCTGCAAATAGAGAGGTTGTAGAGCAGCTTGTAGAAAAAGGTGCAGACATTGACCTAAGACGCAAAGATGGTTTGAAGGCTATAGACATAGCTACTTCAAGCAATCAAAAAGAGATTTTGGAGATCTTAAAAAGTGCCAAGCTTTCTAAATAGGTTTAGCACAAAGTCTATAAACTTATAAAATAAAGGAGATATAGTAGAAATGGGTATAAATCGTAGAGATTTCACTAAGGCAATGGGACTAGTTGTGGCAGGAATGTTTGCCGGATGCGGTGAGCAGAAGACTGCTGCACCAGAAGGAGAGAAGCCTGCAGCCAACACACCAGCACCAACGTCTACTGCACCAGCAGCTACAGATGATTCCAAACTTCAAGAAGCAAAGCACGAGTGCAAGGGTAAGAACGAATGTAAAGGTCAAGGTGGCTGTAAGACAAGTGATAACGGTTGCAAAGGCAAAAACTCTTGCAAAGGTAAAGGCGGTTGCAGTACTAAAGAAGATCACAAACCAGAAGGTGAAGAGCACAAAGAAGGTGATAAGAGTTCTTGCAAAGGTCCCAATGGCTGTGGTGCAAAGTCTGAAGATGAGAAACACGAAAAGAGTTCCTGCAAAGGAAAGAGTTCTTGTAAAGGAAACAGCTAATTTACATAAGAAGATAGAAGCTGTAAAAAATAGATTTTCTATAAGGAGTAAAGAAAAGCTTTTCTTAGAACTCCAAATCAAGAGGCTGCAGATCGGCGCAGCCTCTTTTTTCATCTCTACAAATTAGAGGTTAGAAGAAGCGACCATGCAGATAAAGAAGACTCTGCCTGCCAAACGTTGTGACGTCTGCCATCAAGCCGACTGCTTTGACCAAACTACTTCTTTGTGTAAAAGGTGTAAGCGAGTAGACGAGCTTCTGATAAAAAGAGGTATGGAAACGACAGTTGATCAGACTAACTACGAGTCAGAGAACATGTCATGGTTGGCCACTAGGATACTTCCATCTATTCCATTTGTGCTGCTACTGAGTTGTAGAGGACAGTTTAGCTTGGCACTGCTTCCATTTCTGCTTATAAACCTGCTTGCCTACATTGAACCTTCTTAGGATTGCGCAGTCTGGGCTTCTTTAGAGCCGAGTTAAGCAAGCCATCGCCGAGAGGCG
>JAEUQL010000372.1 GCA_016789295.1 Blastocatellia bacterium
ATGGCAGTACAAACAAGCTTAAATGCACGCGACTTGCCAGATAACCTGTTCAATATTAGAGCAGCTATTGAAAACGCAGTACCTCACGGAAGAACTAACAATGGTGGAAAAAATGACCGTGGTGCTTGGGCAAGTCCTCCAGAAACTCATCTCAACGCCTGGAATAATTTAACACCTAGATATAACAAAATAATTGAAAAGCATCCTAAAATTGGTCGTGGAAATGACCTAAGCCATCTTGGAACACTTGGAACTGGTAACCATTTCATAGAGATATGTTTAGATGAAGATTATTCTGTTTGGTTTATGTTACATAGTGGTTCTCGTGGTGTAGGAAACCGGATAGGTAGCTATTTTATAGAGCTTGCAAAAGAGGATATGCGCAAGTGGTTTATAAACCTTCCCGACCAAGACCTTGCTTACTTGCCAGCAGGGACAGAACATTTTGACGACTACTTCGAAGCAGTAAACTGGGCACAGGAATATGCTTTTACAAATCGACAAGTAATGATGCAAAGTGTTATCAAAGCAGTGCGCGAAAGTGGCGAAGTTCCAGAATTTGTAGCAGAGATTCAATCTATCAACTGCCATCATAACTACGTTGCCCAAGAAGAACACTATGGAGAAAATATCTTTGTGACACGCAAAGGTGCTGTTAGGGCAAAAGCTGGGGATATGGGAATTATTCCTGGAAGTATGGGAGCAAAATCTTATATTGTTCGAGGTCTTGGAAATGCAGAAAGCTTCAACTCTTGCAGCCATGGAGCAGGTAGGGCAATGTCACGAAATGCTGCACGAAAGATGTTTACAGTTGAAGACCATATAGCAGCAACAAAAGGAATAGAGTGCCGTAAAGATGCAGAAGTGATAGATGAGACTCCAGGAGCTTACAAAGACATAGATGCTGTTATAACAGCACAAGCAGACCTTGTTGAAATTGCTCATACATTACGCCAAGTGCTTTGTGTAAAAGGTTAAGTGATAGGAGCTAGATATATGTTGACAATAGACGGATCTTTTGGTGAAGGAGGAGGCCAAATTCTCAGAACTGCCCTTGGCCTTTCTCTCATAACTGGAACACCTTTCAAAATAGAGAAAATCAGAGCCAAGCGTAGTAAACCAGGTCTGATGCGCCAACACTTGACTGCAGTAAATGCTGCAGCCAAAGTAGGTGCAGCCGATGTTGAGGGTGCAGCGATTGGCTCTCAAACACTTATTTTTACTCCTCAAAACCTACTTCCTGGTGAATACTCCTTTGCAGTAGCCACGGCTGGAAGTGCTACTTTAGTTCTACAAACAGTACTTCCAGCACTCCTTAGCGCGTCTGCAAGCTCAAAGCTAACACTTGAAGGAGGAACTCATAACCCTTTCGCTCCACCTTTTGATTTTCTAGCAAAAAGTTTTCTACCACTTATCAATCGCATGGGACCCAAAATCACAGCCAGTCTAATCCGTCCTGGTTTCTATCCAGCCGGTGGAGGCCGTTTTGTAGTTGAGATCGAGCCTGTCAAGTCACTTTCTGGGTTTGACCTTCTTCAGCGTGGTGAAATTATCGCCAAAAGAGCTAAAGCTATGGTTGCTTCACTTCCAACAATAATAGCTGAAAAAGAACTGAAGGTTATTGCTCACAAGATGTCTTGGGACAGCTCTTGTCTACATATTGAAAAGATAGCCAATTCGGCAGGACCAGGAAATATAGTTACAATAGAGCTAGAAAGTGAAAATATTTGCGAAGTATTTACAGGTTTTGGGGAACGTGGCGTTAAATCTGAAGACGTAGCTGAGCAGGTGGTAAAAATGGCTCGTCGATACCTAGTCTCTGGTGTGCCTGTAGGTGAATACTTAACCGACCAGCTACTTGTACCTCTTGCAATTGCTGGTGAAGGCTCTTTTGTCAGCATTGGCCTTTCCAGACACTCAACTACAAACATAGAGATAATAAAGAAGTTTCTAGGAGTAACTTTTGCAATTTCACAACTAGAAAAATCAGGTTGGTTGATAGAGATAAAAAAATAGTTCAAGGAAGAACTTTCAGATAGGTATGCTGAAGAATTAGATCTGCAATTAGAAAAGCTACACCAGCTACTACCCAGAAGAAAAACTGCTCTCTATATCTCTCATATCTGCGTACTTCAGTAGTAGTGCGTTCTAGCGAATCTATAGACTGAAATACATCTTCTAACGACTTACGATCTGTTGCACGAAAATATTTTCCACCTGTAGTATTAGCAATCTGTCGCAAAATCTCCTCATTAAATCCTGCCTGTTGCAGCTTATAAGTCCCTGCTGGATCACTTGGATTGGTACTTGGCATTGGAACCAATCCTTCCTTACCTATACCTATTGTATAGACCTTTACACCCATTACTTTGGCTATATCTGAAGATGTTTGTGGTTCAATAGTTGTGACATTATTGTCACCATCTGTCATAAGAATCACTACACGACTTTTAGAACCAGATTTGCGAAGATGATCAACACTACTAGCAAGAGCTACACCTATAGCCGTTCCATTTGCTTCAAGATCATTACGATCCACAAGGTCAATGTCAGCAAGAAGAGATTTCACTACTTCTGTATCAAGTGTTAATGGACACCTTAGCTGGCTGTATGCAGCAAAAGTGATAAGACCCAACCTATCGGCTTTCCGCATATTAATAAACTTCTCTATCATCTCTTTTGCAACCTGAAGACGTGTTCCAGATTGAAAGTCTTTTGCTCCCATACTCAAAGATGTATCAATAGTTATAATTATATCGATAATATCTGTCTTTATATATTCTGTACCAGAAAGTGACTGCGGCCTAGCTAATGCTATCACAAGACAGCTAAATGCAACTATTTTCAGTACTACTGCCCATTGGGTCATTTTCTGACGTAAGCTTCTTTTCTTACTTGCTATTTTGAAAATTTTTGAACTTGGAAAGAGGATTTTGGAGGAGTTACTGCGCCGAAGTACTGAAAGATAGAAGATGAGAAAATTTAATAGTAGTAGCCAAAGATATTCACTATTTGCAAACCGCATCACTGCAACCTCTCTTTTTCTGGATCTTTAAAGTTGAGGGCAGTTATTAGATCTATAGTTTTACGAACAAGCAAGTCTGTTCTAGCAACGTCGGGTTTGTGTTGAGCAAACTTTACTAGATCGCACCAGTCCAAAACTTCAGCAACAGTAGCACAGACAAGTACTGGAACTTTCCTCTTTTCAAGCAGTAACATCATTTCTACTGTAGTCAATTCTTGGTTAATGAAACCATAACGTTTTATTAGATAATTTGTAACTATCTGCGCAAATTCTATATGAAAAACTTTGTTATCTAGTTTAGAAATTTCTGCTAATAATTTTTTTAATCTTTTAATAGCTTCGTCCTCAAAATTAGAAACTATTGCAACCTCTTTTAAAGTCTGCTTTGGGACGAAAAATTGACGCCCAAATCTGTCAGCAGTTCTCAAAAATAGATAAATAAAGCTTGAGGCCAGCAGCATTGTCAGGACTGCAGGCTGTAACCATTTATCACTTGGAGCTTGTGGCATAAGCCTTACGTCTTTAATTGTCCGCTCTTCTGGTGAAGTTACAGCACTAACCTCCACTTCAAAAGGAGTTGAAAGTAGTTCGTCACGACCGTTTGAAAATAGCAGAGGGGCTATAGGAAGCTTACCTGTTGAAAATGGAACTATTTCTATACTTATCTTACTTTCTACTCTGCTAGCATCAATATTCTGTCTCTCTACAACTGCTTCACCTCGAAACTCAAAAAATCCTAACCCTTTTGGGTCAAGCTTCAATTTATAGTCTTCGTTCTGGAAGTGACGAATGGTTATCTCCATCTTTACAGGATCACCTATCAAAATTTTTTCTTTACTTTTGATAATACGCGCAGATACGATCTCTGCTGCAAAAGCCATAGCAGAAAAAAGAGATACAGAAAGCCAGCTTATAATAATAAGTCTAAAGAGTTTAACCACTTCCAGATCCAGAAATTTGAAGTAGCGTGAGTTTATAACACTTTTGGTTCTTTTGTGTATTTCTTGTAGAAGGGTAAAAATTTTTGCAGCTTTGAGGCAACCTTTTTAAAACTCCCTTCATCGTCAGAAATCTCTTTAGTCAAAAGTCGCTACCATTTTAAAAACCGGCTCTGGCTTTAAAACCTTTTCTGTAGAAAAAGAGGCTAGAATATGAAAAAAAGATTTTTGCTCCTACTCACTTTGCTACTTATCATCCCAACCTACTCTCTTGCACAAGATAGTACAGTTCGTGTATCAACTAGACTTGTAGAAGTTGACGTAGTAGTTACCGACAAAAATGGAAAATATTTGAAAGATCTTACAGCAGATGATTTCGAGATTTACGAGAATGGGAAGCTCCAAGCCATAACAAATTTCACATATGTTGAAAAAGATACAAAATTAAAAACCTCTTCATCTTCAACAGGAACAACATTGGGCATAAATTCTACGATGGTTAC
>JAEUQL010000373.1 GCA_016789295.1 Blastocatellia bacterium
CTTTGATGAACCTTCTCAAAGAGTTTCTTCGTGCAGAACTTGAGCTTCTGAGAAGAAACAATATCCGATTTACAACCATTGGCCGAACCGATGAGCTTGACCTTTCTGTGCAGCGAGAGCTTGATTATGCAAAGCGTGAAACTGCTACAAGCACGGGAATGGTGATGAATATAGCTCTCAACTATGGTGGCCGAACCGAGGTGATAGATGCTTGTCGGCGTCTGTGCGAAGAGTACATAGCCACAGGCCGCAATCCTAAAGAGATAGACGAAAACGCTATTACTCGCTACCTCTACACTTCTGAGCTACCCGATCCTGATCTACTGATCAGAACAAGCGGAGAGATGAGGCTGTCGAACTTTCTTCTCTGGCAGATTGCTTATACAGAAATATATGTTACTGAAACTCTCTGGCCTGACTTTCGTCGTGCTGACCTTTTTGAAGCTATAATCGAATATCAGAAGCGAGAAAGGCGTTATGGAGGGGTTGCTTCGGTAGATCAAAAGTCTGCTGCAAGAATTGCTAAATAGCTAAAGTTTTTGGGGGTGAACATGAAAAGGGTTTTGTCTGGAGTTATCCTTCTCTCACTACTTGGACTTTCGATATGGATTAGCAGTCCTATTTTCTTTATTGCATTTGGAATTTTGACCACAAGCATTGCACTTCGAGAATACTACAAACTGGTCTCAATGATAGGTTTCGATTGCTATCAAGTTCCAGCTTATGCTGTATCGGGAATCATCTTTTACGCCTTTGCTAGTAATAGACATGAACTCATACTACCTGCTAGTTTTGGTCTGTTGCTAGGAATCATGTTTTTATCACTAATAAGAAATCGACGAGGGGGTGACTTTCAGAAAGTTGTTGGGTCTTCGGCTGCTACACTTTTTGGCGTTTTCTACATAATCTTTCTAGCCGGACATTTGATAGGAGTACGTGTAATGGCTCAAGGTACGAGAGCCGGACAACTTCTATCAATCTTTTTTCTAATAATTGCAGCAGGTGATGCTGGAGCATACTATATTGGAAAAAACTTTGGGCGACACAAACTTGCTCCAAATATAAGCCCTGGAAAGACTGTAGAAGGTTCGGTAGGTGGAATATTGGGGGCTGTACTGGCTGCACTAGTTTCAAAATATAGTTTCTATCCAGAAATTCCTCTGGCAGATGCTATTCTACTAGCTGTAGTTATGAATATTATTGGACAGATGGGAGATCTGTTTGAGTCTATGATCAAGCGTGGAGTGGGTGCAAAAGATGCAGCATCAATAATTCCAGGACACGGTGGATTACTAGATAGGCTTGATAGTGTGCTTTTTAATGCACCAATTCTTTACTACTACTTCCTGTTTTCTAAATGATTCCACTTTTTCGGAAAAAGTGGTTGTTCTGTAGAACTAATCTCTTGACAAGCGATCCTTTGACTAGTGATGATTGATTCTTTTTCGTCAAACCTGATGTGAAGCATCACCAAAAACAGTAAAAAGGAATTGTTATGCATTGGTCCAAACTCTATATTCCTACTCTTCGTGAAAATCCTGCTAATGCTGAAGCTGTAAGTCATAGGCTGCTTTTGAGGGCTGGATATATTAGACAGTTAACTTCTGGTATCTATTCATATCTTCCTCTTGCACAAAGAGTATTGCTTAAGATTACGGAAATCGTTAGAACTGAAATGAACCGTATAGGTGGACAAGAATTTCTTCTACCTGCTCTCAATCCGGCTGAAGTTTGGAAAGAGAGTGGAAGGTGGGAAGTTATGGGTGAGAACATGTTTCGTCTAAAAGACCGCAAAGGCGCAGATCTCTGTTTAGGAATGACCCATGAAGAGATCTTTACTGCTATAGCACGTGACGAAATACGTTCTTACAAGCAATTGCCGCAAATATGGTATCAGATACAGACAAAATTCAGAGATGAAGCACGTCCGAAGTCTGGTGTACTACGTGTACGCGAGTTCATCATGAAGGACTCTTACTCTTTCAACATAGATTGGGAAGGGTTGGATGCTGCATTTGAAGCCCACAGAGAAGCTTACTGCAGAATCTACAAGCGTTGTGGACTTGAATTTGCCATAGTGGAAGCCTCTTCTGGAGCGATGGGTGGTAGCAAATCAAGTGAATTTATGGTCTATTCTGACGCTGGTGAAGACTGGATAGCCAGTTGTCCAGACTGTGGTTACGCAGCAAATGTTGAGAAGGCAACATCAAGGATTCCAAAGATTGAAGATGAAGAAGGGCCAAACAGCCCTGAAGAGTTTCCAACTCCTGGTGTGAGAACTATTGAAGACTTGACAAAATTTCCTGGTGGTGCACCTGCTCAGAGCCAGATCAAGACACTAGTTTACGTGTTGGATGGCAAGCCTGCTCTAGTACTCATGCGTGGAGACCACCAACTCAATGACACAAAACTGGCCGATGCCACAGGAGCTGTGAATATACGCCCTGGACATGCAGAAGAGATAAAAGATCTGTTAGGAGCACTGCCAGGATCTCTTGGTGCGGTAGGTGTAGAAAATATTCTGATAGTGGCTGACAATGCTCTTCGTGGCAGAAAAAACATGACTACTGGAGCAAATCGAGACGATTTCCACTTGAGGGGTGTAGATATTGATCGCGACATTGCAGTTAAGAAGTGGGCAGAGCTGAGGAATGTAGCTTCAGGCGAAGGTTGTCCAGAGTGTGACTCGACTTTGAGAGTAGACAAGGCTATAGAGATAGGACATATATTCAAGCTTGGAACAAAGTACAGTGAGTCGATGGGGGCAAAAGTATTGACTGCTGAAGGTAAAGAAGTTCCGATAATTATGGGCAGTTACGGAATAGGTGTCGGAAGAATAATGGCTTCTGCTATAGAACTCTACAACGACAGTGATGGTATAATTTGGCCTGCATCTATTGCCCCATTTGAAGTTGTGGTTACTCCTGCTAATTTCTCTGATGTTGCACAGCGTGAAGCAGCAGAGAAGCTTTACAATGAATTGAAAGAATCAGGTATAGATGTTCTGTTAGATGACAGAGATGAGCGTCCTGGGGTCAAGTTCAAAGATGCAGACCTGATAGGTATCTCTTACCGAGTAACTGTTGGAAAGAAGTTGAAAGACGGAAAAGTAGAGTTGTTTACTCGCAAGACAAAGCAGTCACGCGATGTATTGCTTGCTGATGCTGTAAGTGAGGTAAAAGCAGAGCTTAGTGCTGCTTTGACTAACATTTAGAATAACTGTTTAGTTAAGAGAAAAGCGTTATGCCTGATTTTAGAGAACTCATAAGCGACAATCGTGTTCATATCTTTGATGGAGCTATGGGCACGATGCTCTACTCCAAAGGTGTTTACATCAACCGTTGTTTTGATGAACTGAATCTATCAAATCCAAAACTAGTGCTTGATGTGCACAAAGAGTACATCAAAGCGGGTGCAGAGATAATTGAAACAAATTCGTTTGGTGCTAACCAGATAAAGCTTACCAATCATGGTTTGCAGGAAAAAATGGTAGAGATAAACCGTGAAGCTGTACGAATCGCACGCGAAGCAGCAGGTGAGAAAGTTTGTGTTGCAGCAGCTATGGGTCCATTGGGCATCAGAATAGAGCCTTATGGCCCTACTTCTCGCGAAGAAGTGAAAGATATGTTTAAGCGTCAAGCCGAAGCACTTTTAGAAGGTGGTGGCGTAGACTGCTTCATACTTGAGACTTTTAGCGATTTGAGTGAGATACGTCAGGCAATAAATGCAATCAAAGAAATCTCTTCTCTTCCTGTTATTGCTATGATGACTATCCAGACTTTTGGAAAGACTTCATTTGGCACATCACCAGAGACATTCACTACACAACTGGATAGTTGGGGTGCAGATGTTATAGGTCTCAACTGCAGTGTAGGCCCACAAGACACTCTTGAGGCGATACAAGTAATGGCATCACTCACAGAGAAGGCTCTATGTGCACAACCAAATGCAGGATTACCGAGAGAGGTTGACGGTCGGAAGATGTACATGTGTTCTCCTGAATACATGGCCAAATATGCTAAACGTCTGATACAAACAGGAGCAAAGTTTATAGGTGGGTGTTGTGGAACGACTCCTGAACATATCAGATTGATATCAAATGCTGTAAAAGCTATCGCTTCACCAAGCACAAAGATATCTGTTTCTGCTCCACAAAAGCAGGAGGCCGAAGTTCAACCAGTTCCTGTAGAAGAGCGTTCCAATTTTGCGCGTAAAGTTTCGCGTTCAGAATTTGTCACCTCTGTAGAAATAGTTCCTCCAAAGGGTTGTGACCCAACAAAGATGCTTGAGAGCGTGAAGCAACTTAGGGATGCTGGAGTAGATGCTGTCAACATTCCCGATGGGCCACGTGCACAGAGCAGAATGAGTGCGTTGAGCACTGCAATCTTGATACAGCAAAATATCAGTGGAATAGAGCCGGTTGTTCACTACTGCTGTCGAGACAGAAATCTACTTGGAATGATGTC
>JAEUQL010000374.1 GCA_016789295.1 Blastocatellia bacterium
CTCTTTCAAAAGAGAACTTTTTCTTTCCATTTAGTTTGGCGAGTGCATCATTAAATTTCAACAAATTCATTAATGAGAGCTACTACACAGTTAGCGCAGTCCTTTTTATTAAAAATGGTGATAATATTTCAACTTCACCATTGGAGATAGCTACATCTGTGTGACCATCCACATTAAAGTCGCCAAATGCAATACCTTCTGGTCTTGCATCCTTCATATCATAAGCTTGTGGTTCTCCTAACTCACCAGCTCTGTTTCCAAAGCGAACACGAAGCTCGCCACCATTTTCACCAATGTATGCACCTACTAGGTCTGCATAACCATCTTGATTAAGATCTACTCTCTCAAGAAGAACTGGTTTAGGAGCTATACTAAGACCACTTACATTTTCTGGCAGGTCGGCTGCATCCTGAAAGAGCAGTTCCTTATATTTTCCGGTAGCGTGCAGTGTAGTTCTGCCCTTGCTCCTTGCTGTAGCTTGTGTCTGATCTACAGACGGTTCTACAGAAGACGCTACATTCGGCGAACTATTGGCACTTCCCCTGTTTGCACTGCTTGGTGTTAGAGACCAGAAACTGGCTCCAAGGAAGAAGCAGGCCAACGTGAGCGCAATTACCCATAATTTCCGCTTGCTCTTCATCTTTTTCCTCCTATGTTAGCGGTATGTATCTCTGATACGCAGTGCGCTCAGGTCATACCAAGTTCTTTACTATCTTAAAATTACAAGTTAAATACTATCTTTGAAAAATAACTGGTAAAGACTCTATTCCATTTGGATTTCTTACTATCAACTGAACGCTCACCCCAGATGGAATTGCATCTCTGAGAGTTCTTCCCGAAGGAGTACTTGTAGTGCTCCTCTTAACTATAAACCTACTACCACTACTATTTGTAGTGGTATCAAAACTTTCTCTGCTGTCACCATTGACAACTACAAGCTTGGCTCCAGAGATAATGTTTGAAGAAGCAGCATTAAACCTCAGCTTACCATCTGAAAAGCTTGGACTTATAAGCCCTGGTCTAAGTCCAATCGCAAAATTGTTGTCCGACAGGTCATTTGAAGTGTTTCCTACAGTATCACGAGCAACGATCTGAATCCTGCCATTAGCAGTGCTTATCGATGAAGGAACTGACCAGACAAAACTCTGCAATCCTCCAGAAAGACCTGTAGCAATAACTTGAGAAAATGATACTCCTCCATCAGTAGAAAGGAAGATATCTTGTGAAGATATGCCAACATCATCAGTAACAGTCCAAGTTATTGTAAAAGTCTCACCAGCAATCACAGCCTCGCTTCCGTTAGGAGATATCACTCTTACAGTTGGAGGATTTTGGTCTCTGACTGTAAATATTGCTGCACTGGAGTTGTTGGCTTCTGAAGACTCTGTAATGCTATTGTCTGGATCTACTGTAGCACCAATGAAGAATATTCCAGGGAGGGTACTTGCTGGAATGGTCACATTCAGATTGAGAGTACTACTCTGACCAGGATTAAGAACAGAACTCATCACTGTACCAAGTAGCGTGTCTGTACTGCTGATGTTCTGGTCTGTAGAGAAGCGAAATTCAACTGCTGTTGCAGGAGAAGCAAGAGAGCCTCTGTTGGTTAAACTAACAGCCAAAGCCACTTGTGAACCAGGAGAACCAGAAGTTGGGCTGAGTGTAAGCTGAGTAATAGCAAGATCTACTTCACCACTGACAGTAATCTGCGTAAATGAAATATTATTTGCTTCATTTGTCTCTGTAACAATGGCCCCAGCATCTATGACAACACCAACAAAATAGACTCCTGGGGTAGTGTTATTTGGAACTCTCAAATCTATTGAAAATTGTGCACCCGAACCAGCAGCTATCTGACCACTAGTCCTTGAGCCAAGTAAAATATCGTTGCTTGTAATTATATTGTCTGTTGACAACCTAACCTCATTGATATGAGCAGTGGCTATGGCAGAACCTTGGTTAGTAACTGCAAACTCAGCCGTGATTAGATCACCAGGATTTACCGAAACTGGTCTTATTGTCAAACCACTAACAACAAGATCTGGCTGTGAGATTATGGTTACTGCTGTGCTAGCTGAATTGTTGTTCTCGTTTGATTCACTGACAGCCTGCGTTGCATCTGCAATAACTCCTATAAAAAAGCTCCCAGAAAGTCCGCTTGGAATCGTTACATCTAGCTGCAGCATCTGCATGCCTTGAGGTGCAATTGGATTTGCCAATGCGCTTGCAAGCAGTGTGTCTTGAGCAGTTATTGTCGAATCTGTGGAAATGTATATGTCTTGGCGTGTTGCAGAAGCTGTTGAAGTACCTGCATTTCTGACGATGAACTGTACTCTGGCTGTGCTTCCCGTGTTGATGGACGTGGGAGTTACAGAAAATGTTGGGACAGTGATATCTGCAAGACCAACACCAAAGACAAAAGCTGCAGAAAACTCAGAAGTATTGCCCACTGCATCAGTAGCTGTCGCTGTTATTACAATGTTTGGTGTGCTTGGGAAAGAAGCTGTAAAATTGCCCATTGCATCTGGCACTGTAGAAGCTACAAAGTTCTGTCCTTCTCCAAACCCTGTAGGATCGGCACCAGGGCTTGGAGCAGCACTTGTAAAAATCTCTACAACAGCTTTCTCAGGCATCAATGTGTCTAGTGTGCCTGAAACAACTACGTTTCCAGCCATTATCTTTACAGCATTAATAACTGGAAAATTTACTAGCCTGTTTGGCCCACTGTCTGCATCGCTTAAATCGTTTTGGGTGACCCCATTAGCTCCAAGATCTATCCCAAGACTACCATTAAAAAATATAGAGTTTTGAGATAGAGTGTTTCTTTCTGTAGTTGTTGAAGAAAGACTTGCTCCAACAGTAATGCCATTAATACCATTGAAAGCTATAGTATTACCGGCATTCTGCCCACCAACAATTGAACTACTGGCCCCATCGACTATAGCTATTCCTGATAGACCATTGCCGCGTATTGCGCCATTTGGAAGCGTCCCTACTAAGTTACCTTGAACCATAGTTCCACTGGTGTCAGCACCAGTTATGAGTAGACCATTTCCAAGATTGCTCGATATCACATTACCCAAGCTTGGAGAAGAGCTTGATAGAGCACCTCCTATCACATTCGCTTTTGCCCCAGCAGAAATTACTATGCCACTCACAATGTTTGGTAGCTGACCTCTGTTCTGGGTGCCATCTACACCTATGAGATTGCCAGCAACGGTGTTGCCATCACTCCCCGTGCCTGTTATCACAACACCGTTGCTGTTTCCAGAAATCAAATTCCCTTTGCTGGAGTCTCCCCCTACAGTGTTTGTCTTTGAACCACCTGTTACAGTTATGCCTACCTGATTGGCGGCTGCTGCTGTCCCTGTCTCTGTAGTACCTATGTAACAGCCTTCAACCTTGTTTCCCGTGCTTGCATCTCTTATAAGAATGCCAGAACCAGTGGCAAAGTTTGATATCACTAGACTTTTTATAATGTTGTTATTTGAACTTACTACTAACCCATTGGCTCCAGATCCAGACATGGTTCCATCAATAAATATTTCCGGACCAGCAGGATTTGTATTACCTGGATCAAAGGCCGTTTGTGAAGCTCCATCGATCACTGTACCGTCTCTATCTATAACCGGAAGAGGGGTCAAAGGTTTAATGACAAACACTGTTTCTCTAAAACCAGGGTCATTTCTTGGAATGCTGAAAACTATAGTGCTGTTTGGAGTCTGATTTGCAGCCGTCAGAGCTGCTCTGAGCGAGCCGTCTCCTGAATCAGCAGTGTTTGTAACTCTTATCATGTTAGACTGTGCTTTGCTTGAACTCACATAAACAGAAAAAACAATCAGTATCAAAAAAGAGACCACTGCTATCAACGCCTTTTTATAAAACTCCATCTCTACAACTTCCTTCTTTCAAATTTCATAATAGTGAGGTGGCTACTTTGTATACTATTTGGCAACTGTTTTTCTGCTTATTTGCTTCTTTTTCAAGGCACTCATCTCTCTCCTAGCATTTACTGTGCCAGCTTGAAAGTATCAGAACAAAAATAGCATCAAAAAGCATTAAATTATTATCAATCAATACTATAACACCAATAGACTATCTTTAGTTGTTACCTACAGAAATTTGTAAGATATGGCTACTAAATAGTCAAGTGAATACAATGTATCCACTTGCAAATCTTTTGGGTTGAGCGTTACAGTAGACTATTTTCTAGTTACTTTGATATTTTTAGAGTTTATGCAGATAAGAAAAGTCCTCATCAATAACATAAAAAACTACACAGAAGCTGAATTTAGCTTTGAGCAAGGTATTACTGCAATATGTGGCCCCAATGGAGCAGGTAAAACAACAACTATTAAAATGATGTGTGGATTGGTAACACCGAGTGCAGGTAATGTTTATCTTAATGGTTTTCATGTAATAAACCAACGACGTCAAGCTATGCAGCAAATTGGTGTAGTACTTGA
>JAEUQL010000375.1 GCA_016789295.1 Blastocatellia bacterium
GTGTAAGCCAATCAGATCGTCTTTATCTGTTTACAGAAAATTCTGCCAAAAAACCTTTGAAACCTAAAACTGTAAAGGCAGACTTTTTGGGAGGCTAGTAGAAGATTATGTTGTCAGCAGAATGAAATTAGACCTTTTATCAAAGCAGAATGCAAAACTATTATAGATAAAAGCTCTACTTGACGCTTACAAGTAGAGCTTCTTGCTAATGCTAGAGTATAGAAAGCGGCTTATGCTTAAAAGATGGGAATAGACTTGTAGTCTCTTTCAACCCACAATGTTTTTCAACCAATTCCAAACATACGCTACGGTAGTCGGTTGTTAGTGCGAGATCTCGTCCTTCATAAAGGTTATTTTTTTCCAGTCCTGGCCACTCACCATAAATCTTGCCACCTTTGGTATTTCCACCAACTACAAACATACACGTTGCGTGCCCGTGGTCTGTGCCTCTTGTTCCGTTCTCTGCTGCAGTCCTACCAAATTCAGACATTGTAACGACCACTACATCCTCTGCTCTATCACCAAGATCTTTAATAAATGCAGATATAGAGTTTGAAAACTCCGTCAGTAGTATCTGTAACCTCTGTGGCTGATTTACATGCGTATCCCAACCATCCATATCGGTAAAAGCTACCTCAAGACCTACGTTGGCTTTTATGAGCTGTGCAATCTGCTTTAAACTCTGCCCAAGACTTCCTTTTGAGTATTCTGCCCCATTTGCTGGAGTGTATGAGCTAGCTTTTATCTGCTTAATTGTTTTTATAGCTTCAAAAGTATCTGTTCCAGTGTTAGCTAGTATCTGATCTTGTGTATCGGCATACATTGCTTCAAAGCTACTACGAGTACCAAAGTTACTTAAATTTCCTACAGTCACTGTTGGAGCTTTTCCTGTGAAGATTTTTGGCTCTTTGCGGCCTATTGCTACTGCACGAAGCGGAAGAGGTTGTTTCAAATATTTTTTCTGCAAATAACGATTTAACCATCCATCAGATGTAGATTTAATACCAGGAGTACCTAACTCCATATAATCTTGTGCATCGAAATGTGACCGAGTCGAATCAGGAGAACCAACCGCATGAACTATTGCTAACTTTTGCTGTTGAAAAAGCTCCTTGAATGAAACCATTGCAGGGTGTAGACCAAAAAATCCATCTAAATCGATTGCAGCCTGACTATCCCCAGATTTAGGAGATCTTATAGCAAGTGACGGTCTGAGTTTATAGTAATTTGGCTCTGCAAATGGAACTATTATGTTAAGTCCATCGGCTGCACCACGTTGAAAGATAACAACTATAGTTTTTGGTTTAGAGCTTACTGTAGAAGCACTCACCATCCTCTCTAGAAACGAAGGGGTTTTGCCTGTGAGACTAAGACTAGCAAGTGCTAATGCTCCAGATTTCATAAAGAATCTACGTGATAACATATACTACTCCTTACATTCTCTGAAATTCAGGTGAGCCAATTAACAGACCAAAAGCTTTTGAAAGTTTAGTAGTAGTAATATCACCAGCTCCTATCTCTGCTTCTATAGCTTCACGTGTGGTCTGACTAAGACTGCGATGAAGTACTGTTTCAGCCAGAGAATCAATTCTGCTACTACTGCTGTTTTTTATCAGTTTTGGGACTGTTCCAATAATGCGCCCCTCACACAAACTTACAGCAAAGTTTAATCTTTCAACCAATGTTGTTGAGCTTAACCATTTGTCCGCAGTGTCTGCATATCCTGTTGGGGCTTGACACAAAAAGAGCGGTTGTCCCATCTTGTTAAGATAGCCAATAATCTGAAGACCTGCATTTGTTTCAGCATCAATAGCTCTAAGTGCACTAGCAACCAATGTCAAAGGGTTCTTGATCTTTGCCTGATAGCTGTCTCTTGAAAAGAATTCTGCAGATGTAAATATTGTACGTAACATTGAAGTAATATCACCTTTTGTGCTGGTGTAAGAAGCTGCCACACGATCTACCAGTCTACTTGGTGGATTATCAGCAACAAAGCGTCGAACAAGTTTTGTTGCTATAAACTTTGCAGTTGATGGATGATTTGCAAGTATATCCAACACTTTCTCGGCATCTTCCTTGCCACCACCTGCAGGAATTCTGACACCTAACACAATTTTTTCTCGCTTATCATGTAGCCGGTCGTTAAAAAAGAAGACCGCTTCACTACCTTCTCGCTTAAATGTCCAACCTGTAAAACAACGTGCTACTTCAGTAACATCTTTTTGAGTATAACCACCATCAACACCAAGCGTGTGTAGCTCCATCAACTCTCTAGCATAGTTCTCGTTAAGGCCAAACTTCCTGGACTTGAGCCTTTCTAGAGCTTCTTCGGTTCTTCTGCTTTTTTGCTTATTTTCCAAGTTTCCAAATTTTGCTCTTCTATTATTTGCAGAGCGATCCTGTAGCATTTTTACACCTTGCAATCTAGTTTTTATTTTCTCTGCTGCTTCTGGATCAACACTTTGCCAATTGTCTAAGTAGAAAAGCATAGCAGGACTTTCTGCTGTTGCTTTGAGAAGAGATGGAAAATCTCCCATTGCATTATTTCTGATAACACCGTGTATATAAGAAGGCATCAGGTAACGGTCTAGCCCTTTAGCCCAGAAAATATTGAAATGGTTTGTCCAAAAATCAGCCATTACTTCATAGAGTTGCCGCTCGCTGTAAACAGCTCTAAGTACCTGTTCTTGAGAGAGTTGGATGAGAATATCTTTCGCAGAACCTTTAATATCCTCACGATTGAGGTTTTCAATACCTAGCTTTGCACTTTTACGTCTAATCTTCTCTTTCTCCTCTTCGCTACTTTCATCTAGAGCTTTGACTACTTGTGGTAGAGGATAGGCACGTGCAAGCTCTTGAGAGGTCATCTTGAGTGTCTCAAAGTTTTTCAACTTCTGCATTAAAGCAGTATCGTCAATCTTGGATGGGTTAAGCTGCTGTTCTATGTAGTTCTCAAGTCCTATTTTTCGAACCCGCTCAACATCACCTGGACGTAAACCATACCCTAGACGATTTAGAACATGGACAATCTTTTCGTCTTGAGAGAGCTTGGCTTTTTCATTTGACGCCAACACAGAAGGAAATGTTAGAAGGTTTGAAGTTAACGCAAACAGTATAAAAATTGTTATGAATTGAAATAATAACCTTCGCATAACTTAAACTCCATAGCTACTATTTTTGAGAAGTTCTCCTGTTTTCGGCTTATTAGACTTTCTTACCTTTCAACTAAGTCTTAAAATTTTTCTCGTTTTTCCCTAAATCTTTTAGAAATAGGGTCAAACTGTTCAAGCAAACTCTTAAATAACAGAGGGATAGAAAGTATGGAAAAGCCTTTTAAGTTAGTCCTCATTGTAGTTTTGGCCTGCTTGATGGGGTGCACTTCTGCCACAGCTACTAAAGAATCTGTAGAAGATCTGTATATCAAAAGATGTAGTGGCTGCCATGGAGTAGACGGAGAGCCTATGAAGCTCAATGCTCCAGACTTTACCGATGCAGAATTTCAAAAAAGTCGAAGTGACGAGCAGTTTCGCGTAAGTATTCTTGAAGGCAAAGACAAGATGCCAGGTTACAAGACAGAATTTGATAATGAACAAGTAGCTGCGTTGATTGCTTACATCCGCACCATGGCAAAAGAGAAAAAATAGTTACTTACTAACTAGGCTATTTAAGAAATTTAAGGAAGGTCTGCTTGTTTAGTCAAAAATATCTTTAATCGTTCCAAATACACCTCTCCGTCTCTTTTTCTTATTGCCTCTTTTCTCTTCTTTCTTTCTCTCTTTTTCTGCTTTTTTGTTATCTCTTCTTGCTTGTGCACGTGCAACAGCAGGTCTACGAGAGGTATTTTTTTGGCGAGGTGAAAGAACAGCATCTTCAACTACATCACCTTTGACCTTATCGTCTTGCTTTCTCTTATCTACTTCTATTTTTTCATCCGTCCTAGCCGTACTTTTATCAGGACGTTCTTTTGGTTGACTCACTGGCTCAGAGCTACTTGTAGTCTCCTTCCCTGAATCAATATTCGAAGACTTTATCTCTTCTGTTGAGCCATTTTTTGGAGAAGACGGAGGAGTTGGAGAAGCTGTAGTGGGTGGTACTACGGCAGATGGTTGTACAGAAATTGTTGGCTGTTTAGCGGTTCTAAGCATTGACCAGGTAGCAACCGAACCAAGACCAAGTAGTGCAAGAACAACAGCCCCAACAACTAACTTTTTGTCAGACCCTACTCTTTTGGATACCTTTTCTGAATTACCGTCTGAAAGATTCTGAGCTGCTAGATACACTTTCTGTCCTGGTTTTAAAGAAACAGCTTCTGTCTTTATATAAACATCGCTGTTGTGCACTAAAGTTTCTACTTGAGACACTGGTTTTTCTTGACTATCTGATTCCAGTTGCAGAACACCACTTACATGCTTTGTCTCTTCATTTCTTTTTACTTGTGTAGTTTGACGCTTTACAGTGTCAGAAG
>JAEUQL010000376.1 GCA_016789295.1 Blastocatellia bacterium
GCTGCCTAAATCTACTTTGGCAATGTCTTTTAATCTAAGGATTTCGCATTTGGGTGTGGCTTTCACAATGATATTTTCGTATTGTTTTGCATCGCTGAAACGGTCGCTATAGGCCAAAACATATTCCAAAGCTTTGGGAAACGAGTTTTCAGCTCGTCTGTATCTTCATCCCAAGCTTGGCCAGAAGGTTCAGAAAGTATTTCACGATCAAACAGCTCCATCTCTCTGCCTGTTTTGGCTTTGTAAATATCGTGTGCTACATAAAGCAGCTCTTCAAAGAAACATTCTTCTGGATCGTCTCCTATAAGATCGACCAATGTTTCAGGATTTTTCAGAACAGCTTTATAGGCTTTTTCACCCATAGAGATAAGCCAAACTCGAAAATCTATAAAACTATCATCCGAGCAACCATCACCAATGATGTAAGCAGCCCCCCAGAGATCCCAACTGTAGGCTCTATCCATCTGCTCGTAAAAACAGACCTGAAAAGCTTTGATCTCTTCAGCCGAAAGTCTATTTAGACTCTCACCCAACAGATCCAAATATCTATCCCTCTGACCAGCAGATAAACTGTAAACAGTTTCAATGATCTTCCAAAAAACAGTACTATCCATAAATTTCATCCATATAAGAACAGTGTTGAAAATAGGTTTGAAGAAAAGGAGTCGATTATAGAGTAAAAAATCCCCAAATCATAGTAGAATGCTTAAGGTAGATACGCACCTTGAGACAGTATCAAAAACCTTGATTTTTCCGTAAATTTTTCCGCTCAAATACTTTAGAGGCTTTTAATGTCAGGTGAAATAAAAGGGTTAGGTGTTATAGCAGAAAGATCAGATAGTTCATCTGTAGCAAAGATTCTCTACTCCAAATATATTCTTGTCTTATCTACAGTATCTCTAGTTTTGATTCTTGGACAGATATTAGTCCAATTTTTTCTATATCAACAGTCTGATAGCCAGAAAATAATTGCTCTAACAGGAAAGCAGAAAATAGTTATTGAAAAGATCTCTAAAACAGCATTTGCAATAGAGCATTTTGCAAATAGCCAAGAAAACAGATTGAAAGAAGAAGGATTTCTAGAATTACAACAGAGTCTACTACTATTTGAAGATTCTTATAAAGAACTCTGTTCCAAAACTCTTTCTCTCAGCCTCGCTCAACAAGGCAACCATCCAAATCCTTTTAAGAACTTGAATGTCGAACATCAAATGTTTGTGACATCGGTTAGAAACCTTCTACAGCTAAAATCTAAACAAGTAAGAAAAGAAGAGCTTGGGTATGCAGTAAAAGCTGTTTTTGACCATCATCAAGCAGTCTTGGACAAAACTGACCAGATCGCTCTTGGCTATCAACAGAAGGTCGATTCTCAACTTCTACGAATCAGGTTTCTACTTGCTCTTCTACTATCTGTAACCCTTCTCTTAATCCTTTTAGAAAGCTTATACATCTTCCAACCCGTTGTTAAAAGTCTTGATCTATCGACCCAAAAACTTCTTAAAAGAGATAAAAAACAGTCTGCCGACATTAAAAATTTGTTAGAAGATAAGCATAAGCTTGAGGCAGCACTCAAAGAAGCTGAGCAAGCTACCCAAAGCAAGTCTATGTTTCTAGCCAACATGAGTCACGAAATCCGCACACCGATGAATGCCGTTATCGGTATGACAGGGCTGTTACTCGACACCAAACTTAGCAACGAGCAGCAAGAGTTTGTTGAAACTATAAGAATAAGTGGCGATTTATTACTTACTATAATTAACGACATTTTAGACTTTTCAAAGATAGAGTCTGGCAAGATGGAGTTGGAAACACAGCCTTTTGACCTACAGACTTGCATTGAAGAGGCTCTAGATCTGGTAACTTCAAAAGCCTCTCAAAAGATAATAGACCTTGGCTATATCATAAAAGAAGATGTACCACTGATAGTTGAAGGAGACATAACAAGACTCAGGCAGATTCTTGTTAATCTGCTCAGCAATGCTGTCAAATTTACAGAAAAAGGCGAAGTTGTTGTAGAGATAAAAAATGCGAAACCACCAACAAAAGAGCTTCTAGAGTTACATTTCTCTGTCAAAGACACTGGTGTGGGAATAGCTCCAGACAGATTGCCACGCCTTTTTCAATCTTTTAGCCAAGTTGACGCTTCTACAACAAGACAGTTTGGTGGTACAGGTCTTGGATTGGCTATAAGTAAACGCTTAATAGAACTGATGAATGGACGCATTTGGGTCGAAAGTGAAGTTGGTATAGGTTCTAACTTTCAGTTTGAAATAAAACTCAAACCTGCTCCAGACCAAGATAGAGTAAGCTATGCAAATACCTCGCACCTGACAGGCAAAAAGGTGATGGTTGTAGATGATAATGCAACAAATTTGAAGATATTTCAGTTACAAACAGAGAAATGGGGATTGAACGTAACAAGTTTTCTCAACTGGAAAGAGTCTATACAGTCATTGATAGATGGAACCAAATATGATCTGGCTATTCTTGACCTACACATGCCAGAAATCGATGGGATAGCGTTGGCTAAAGAGATACGAAGGCTCAAGAGTAAAGAGCTACTGCCTTTAATGATGTTTACTTCTGTGGTTGATGAAGAGATCAAGAAGTCAGCAGAAAGGTTGGATTTTGCAGCCTATCTCTATAAGCCCATTAAACAATCACAGCTCTATAACATCTTGACTGAATTTTTTGCCAAAGACCGAAAACTTGACAGTCATCAAAAAACCCTTCCACAGATCGACCGTGAACTTGGAAAGAGATCTCCTCTTCGCATCCTTCTAGCAGAAGACAATGTAGTCAATCAGAAGGTTGCTTTGAGAATGTTAGAGAAGCTCAGCTACAGAGCCGACATTGCAGCCAACGGTCTTGAAGTTTTGCAAGCTGTAGAGCGTCAAAAATATGACCTTGTTTTTATGGACATACAGATGCCAGAGATGGATGGATGGGAAGCAACCATAGAACTTTGCAACAGATACCCACAGCGACCCAAAATAGTTGCAATGACAGCTAATGCAATGCAGGGTGATAAAGAGAAGTGTATAGAAATAGGAATGGACGGATATATTTCAAAACCAATAAGACTAGAAGAGCTTGTAGAAGTACTACAGAATATAGCCGCTCAAGTTAGCACTCAACAGACTGGTATAGTTATTGATGAAGAGGCAATGAAGAACCTAGAAGCACTTGCTGATGACGATGACCCACACATAGTTGTAGATATGATAGAAACCTACTTACAGAACTGCTTAAAAGTAAAATCCGACCTCAAACAGATAATCCTAGCCAAAGATTTTAAAAATATAATACGTACAGTTCATGCACTCAAATCGACTAGTGAAACTTTTGGTGCAGTAGCCTTAGTTAAAGCCTGTCAGGATCTGGAAGCAATTAGCCAAACAGAAGATAGAGAAAAGATAATGAAAAAGTATGAAGAGATAGAAAGAGAATGCACACGAGTTGAAGCAGTTTTAAGAACAAGGCTCTCGGAAAAACACGAACTTATTTAAGACCTGATTATCACACGTAGTTTCTCTGGATCTACAGGCTTACTCAAATAGTCATCCATACCTGCTGCAATGCAGTTTTCTCTATCTCCTTGTGTAGCACCAGCAGTTACAGCAACTATTTTTGGTTGACTCTCTTTTGGCAACAGTTGCCGTATCTGTCGAGTAGCTTCAAGGCCATCCATCTCTGGCATCTGTACATCCATCAGAATAATGTCATAACCTTTCTGTTTTATAGCCTCTAGTGCCTGTAGACCGTTACTAACAACATCTGCTTTGTAGCCAAATTTCTTGAGCATAGTGACAATAACTTTCTGGTTGATTAGATTGTCTTCCGCTACAAGTATGCGCAGTGTTTCAAGTACTTCACCATTACTAACGACTTTGGCAACCGGCTTTCTATATACTTCAAAAAAGATGTTTTGTAATTGACGAAACAGTAGCCCCATCTTTATAGGTCTGTTAACAAGATGGGTAGAATGCAAAACATCCTGACTCAGTTCGTGTTTTTGTCCAATGTGACTCAGAAGTAATACAGGAGTATCTTTTTTAGTGGTACGAATTTTAGATATGGTTTCAGATAGAACCATATCTTCAAGATCTGTATTAATAATGCCTAGATCATATTCACCTCTGGTTTCAATCAACTGTAACCATTCTTGGTAAGAAAAGCAGCACTCCAAATCCATGCCCCAATAAGTTAAGTATTTGATTAAAGTCTCACCACTAGAAGATCCATTATCAAGTAGTAGAACAGCCCTATTTTGCAGTACTGATTTTTGTAAAAATTCCGGAGCAGAAGCCTGAGAAGTTGCCGTGTTGATAGTGAAATAGAACGTAGAACCTGAGCCAGGTATACTTGTAAGCCAAATTTTTCCGCCAAGTTTTTCAACAATATGTTTCGATATGGCCAATCCGAGGCCCATTCCTCCAAAACGACGCGTGTTGGAGTCATCG
>JAEUQL010000377.1 GCA_016789295.1 Blastocatellia bacterium
CTTGCCAATGCAAACAGCATTCTTAACATTTTGGCGGGTTCATTAACTGGCGCGTATATTGGCACACACTTCGCATCAAGATTGAACGAACATATTTTAACCCGCATCGTCGCCGCTTTTTTGATTTTTCTCAGTTTTTGGAGATCGCTTTAGATACTACCACAATATTGAAAATGACTAAATCTATTGTGTAGATTTTACTCAATTTCTACGCAAGACTTCTTTAAGATTTTGGAGGATTTTATGAAATTAGGTTCGGTCAATTCCGATCCTAGACTTAAAATAGCTATTCCTATAAAGATTGAGTGGATTGGACAAGAAGGTATAAGGTATCGACTAAAAACCTTCTCTGACAATATTAGTCACAGTGGAGTCTGTTTTGTTCTAAACCCAAAACACCTTCATCCATCACTCAATGTCTCACAGAAGATCAAGGTCATTGCAGACCAAGGAAAACTATCTGCTGATGGGTACATAAAACACATTACTCATAAGAAAGCTGATACAGTCTGGATTGGAATAGAGTTGTCACAGCCAATCTTTCGTTGGCTATCACGTTATAGATATTGCAATGATAATCTTTTAAGAGAAGTTATTCCAACAACACACTTAATTACAGATATTAAAGCTATTTAGTACTATTTTTTGATTAGGAGATTTAACATATGTTTCATTCTAATGCACATTTAGCAGCTATGCAGTTATTTCTTACAGAGACAGTAAAAGCCAATGAGTTTTTGACACTCGACGATCTAGATCCAATAGAGATAGTAAACCAAATATATCAACAGTTACACGAACGTAGTTTTTGCTGGGTCGATAATACTCTTTATATACCAGATCTTCTAAAAGTCTACTCTCCTCCTTCTCCCGATAAGATGGAAGAGATAGAAGTAATATTTAACTCTGTTGTCTTTACAAAATACCTGTATGAATACATTACTGAAGTTGGATACAAACTTTTCGACCTAATGCGTATAGAGGTCGAACCTGCTTCAACGGCTCAAAATACTACAATAAGCTTTCAATGGCAGACAGAAGAGTCTCATGAGAATTTCACTGTAAAACTGAATGAGCAAGATGGAAAGATCGTAGAACTTTACACTCCTAAAGCAGAAATCTTCCACCTTGCACGCCTGAAAGCTCTAAATGCAGAAGCCTATAGAGCCGAGTATGTGATTACCAAAGAGATTACCTATCTAGGCAGGCTGCGAAATATCATCGATAAAGAGACAGCTCATATGCTGCGCAGAAATGATTTTGTCTTCTCAAGACACCCCGATCCACTCTCGGTCAATAATTCTGTCTCGCGTCTGCACGCAAAAATAGTTTTTCAGAATGGCAGATTCTGGCTCTACGATACTGGAAGTGCAAATGGAACTTTTATCATTCGTAAAGGAAGGCGTCTTGATTCTCCTAATAGTAATTGGATGTTAGAAGATAAAGATATTATTACCCTTGGCTCTGCACAGATAAGCTTTGAGTTGATTGATGAAGAAGAAGCTACAAAGATTGCATCTCTTCCTGTTAATTTAGTGCCAGATCTTGAAACCTTATTTGCTGGAAATGATGTTACACAAAAGACTATGAAACTTACAGACATTAGAGAGGAAACATCAAAAAGGCTTGGAGATGAAGAATAGGAGTTAGCTGGCAGGGCTTTTTTCTCTATTTTTGTGCATGTGGAACATAATTGCACGAAGTGCGTCTACATTTGCTCTTAACTCTTCAAAAAAGACCTTGTCAAGCTCACTTCCAACTTCCAGATCTCCAATCACTACGTCGAGAAGAACGTGTATCTCTTTTGCTCTTTGTAGCATCTCGTCACGTAGAACTGTGTCACCTTCAGCAGTGTATTCAAGTAGTTCACTATATCTGTCAACATTGCGACGTAGTGACTCTACAAGTACAGGCTGTTCTTTGCTAGATTCAGTAGCTTCAATAACTTCTGATGAAACTTTCTCTTCAACAGGTTCTGCATCTTTTAAGTCTTGAAACTTCTGTTCGAGAGTAGGAGCAAACTCAACAGCAAAAGAGTTTGGAATAGACAGATTGATAACCGAAAGCCCTTTCTCTTCCTTTTCTTCTTTCTCTTCAGAATCTTCATCTTCAAGTATCAATCTACCTGTGCTGCGTAGCTTGGTGAACGAGCCAGTAACTTTTGGGACTGGGCCTGTGGAGAACCTACCTGGTTCACTTGCAAGCATTATGGCTGCATCGAGTTCCTGCTCGCTTGCAGTTCGGAAGACTTTCAGAAACTCCTCTTCTGTAACCGCTCGAATAGCCACTTCAAGCTCACGAGCAAACATCTGCACAGTTTCGGGACGCTCTTCCGGGTTTTTATTGAGAGCATGCATAACTACAGCATTGACAATAGGTGGGATTTCTTCACGTATCTCATAGATCGGGGTCGGTTTCTCGCGCATCTTCTTTATAACAATAGCCGAGTAGGAAGAACCATTAAACGGTACAACTCCTGTCAACATTTCATAAAGCATAACTCCTAGCGAATATATGTCGGCACGTGCATCTATCTCTTTGCCATTACATTGTTCTGGAGACATGTAGTGTGGTGTTCCTAGTACATAGCCTTGACGGGTAAGACGTGGAGACATTGCTGAAGATAGCTCTGCAAGCTTGGCAATTCCAAAGTCTAAAACCTTGACTACTTGTTGTCCATGATCTTCGTGTAGAAATATGTTATCTGGTTTCAGATCTCTATGAATAATGTTTCTTTTATGAGCAACGTGTACAGCAGCACATACTTGTTGCATTATCTCGTTTGTCTCAGCAAGTGAAAATGGATGATTTGAAGAGACTTTTTCCCGAAGGCTCACACCCAAAAGAAGCTCGGTTACTACATAGACAAGTCCATCAGGATTGATTGCAAAGTCTAAGACACCTATTGCGTTAGGATGACGGATCTGCATTGCCGCAACAGCTTCACGCCTAAACCGCTCAACTGCAGTCTTATCAAGTGTCAAATGTGAGTGCATTATCTTGAGTGCTACAGGAATCTCCAACTGTACGTGCCGTGCTTTATAAACAGAAGCCGTGCTTCCGCGTGCTACCTTTGCCTCAATAAGATACTTGCCATCTAGTAGCTCTCCAAGAAGCGGATCTTCACCTTCAAACGAAATGAGCTTCTCACCGTCGTTTGGACAGAAGATAGTTCCTGTTTCAAAATGCTGCTTACATTTAGGACATTGTTTCATAAGATGGGCAGTAGTATAACATATATGTTTCGACATGCTCTACCCCACGCAAAGGTAAGAGCAAGCATTGACATCGGCCAATCACATGGTAACTTCTCTAAGTCACAGCAATATTTCCCTTTTCAGGAGCACAGATTATGTCAAAACTAGGCAAGTTTCGGCGAACACTTGCGCTTACAATGGCAATAGGGTTGGGAAGTCTCTCTCTACCAACCACAAAAGCGGATGAGGGGATGTGGACATTTGACAATCCACCTCTTAAACAACTCAAAGAAAAATATAACTTTGAACCATCAAAAGAATGGTTAGACCACGTAAGACTTTCTTCTGTCAGGCTTAATGATGGTGGTTCCGGCTCTTTTATTTCACCAGATGGCTTAGTAATGACCAACCATCACGTAGCCAGTGGACAGCTTGCAAAACTTTCTACTGAGCAGCGAGATCTATTAAAGACAGGGTTTTATGCACGCACACTTTCAGAAGAGCTGCCTTGCCCAGATCTTGAAATGAACGTTCTAGTTTCACTTGAAAATGTTACAGAAAAGATCCAGAAGGCAGCAGCAGGTGCACCAGACGATAAGACTGCAAACGAAAGGCGCAAAGCAGAAATAGCAAAAATAGAAAAAGAGTCTACAGAAGCTACAAAACTGCGTTGCAATGTAGTCCAACTCTACCAAGGCGGTGAGTATTGGCTCTATCAATATAAGAAGTATACAGACCTTAGACTTGTATTTGCCCCTGAGAAAGATATTGCCTTCTTTGGAGGTGATCCAGACAATTTCACTTATCCAAGATACAATCTAGATGTAACTTTCCTTCGCGCCTATGAAGATGGCAAACCTGCTAAAGTTAAGCACTATTTCAAGTGGAATGAGAAAGGCCCACAAAATGACGAACTGGTCTTTGTTGCTGGCCATCCAGGCTCTACAGACAGGCTTGAAACAGTTGCACAGCTTGAATATCAGAGAGACGTTTCAAATCCACTTACTCTGAAATTGCTTGGTCTGCTGCGTAGCGAACTTAACAAATTCGGCTCTCAGGGTCCAGAACAACAAAGACGTGCCCAAGATCTCCTTTTTGGCATTGAGAACTCTCTGAAAGCCATAGGAGGCGAGCAAGAAGGGCTACTTGATCCAAAAGTTATAGATAAGAAACGCGCCGATGAGCAGGAACTGCGCCGTCGCGTAGCCGAAAACAGTGAACTGCAGAAGGCTTATGGTGCTGCTTGGGATCAAC
>JAEUQL010000378.1 GCA_016789295.1 Blastocatellia bacterium
CACTATTACTGCTCCTGCTTTGCGCAGTTGTGCAGCTAAAAAAGCATCCTGTTTTGCAATAGAGCCTTCGAGGGCAAGAGACCCTGCCGTTGTCGTCATCTTGTCGCCTGTGTCTATGTTGTCTTTGAGCAGTATTGGAATGCCGTGTAGCATCCCACGCACCTTCCCTGCTTGTCTTTCCGCGTCAAGGCTTTCAGCAATAGCCACTGCATCGGGATTAAGCTCTATTACAGAGTGAAGTTGTTGGTCAAGCTCTTTGATACGTCCTACATAGAGTTCTACCAGAGATCTGGCACTATATTTACCCATCCGCATTTCTTGCTGCAGTTGTGGGATAGTAACCTCCTCAAGTTCAAAGGGTTTGACACTGTGAGCCTGGGATTTATATCTACTCACACTCACAGCGTTGCCAAAGAGAGCAAGCCCTCCCGTTGCTGCTGTTAGCCTTAAAAAATCACGCTTTTTCATTAGCCTTCCTTTGGGATCGCTTTATAGACCAATTGTCTGGATTATATTTTTTGGGCAAACAAGGAATTGACACAGTTTCAAGCAACAACGTAGAATCGCCTGTGGACAGTTTCATATCCTGTAGAAAAATAATGGTAATGATAATAAAACAACCTGGAAAAACGCCGAATTTTATCACAAAGAGCTTTTTTGCAAAGCTGTTTGTTACACTCTTTATAGTCTTCAGTTTCTGTTTCAGTGCAAATGCACAGCAGCGTCCCCTTCTTACTGAAGATGTCGATATTATCGAACCTGGAAGCGTCAGAACTCAGATCGGGTTTGAACTGCTACAGAAGCAGAAGTTTGGAATATCAGGACTTGAAGGCGATCTTAGCAGACTTGGTGTTATAGACATGGCTATTGGCCTTTCGCCAAATGTTCAGTTTGAGATCGAAGGAACTCTTCGCCAGTATTTGAGCATCGATAAATTTGGCCCAAGCCAAATCCCACTCAATATCTCAACCAACTCACTCTCAACTAGTGATGTAGGCGATTTTACACTTGCAACCAAGATCAAGCTGAGAAATGAGACAGCCCGTACACCTTCACTAGGTTTTCGCTTTGGCGTACAGCTACCAAATACCAATCAGGCCAAAGGGCTTGGAACCAATTCCACCAACTTCTTTGCTACTGTGCTTGCAGGCAAGAAGCTACTTTCAAACAGACTCAACCTCTTTGGCAATCTTGGCCTTGCCATTCTAAATGCTCCAACACAGCAGTTTTCACAAAATGATGTGATGCTTTATGGTATAGCTGGAATCTATAAGTTTAATAAACGCATAAACTTAGTCGGAGAGGTCAACGGTCGCTACAGTTTCCGCAAAGCTCCTGTAGGAACCGAAGATATTAGTGAAGCACGTTTTGGTTTTCAACTCTTTGCAGGTGGATTAAGATTCGATCTAGCAGGGGTTAAAGGTATGACAGACTTTAGCCCAAATAGCGGTATCGTCTTTGGAGTTACCAAAGATATCAAAGCTCTCTTTAACCCTGTGAGATAGCATTCTGAAATTTCAAGAGGAAGCTATGAGATTTGATGACATACTTGTTCCAACCGATTTTTCCGAATCTTCATCCAGAGCACTCGACTATGCACTCTCCATGGCTTCGCCAGAAGGTGAAATATACCTTCTACACGTCATAGACAGCGACTTTCTGGAAGAAGTAAGTCGTAATGAAATAGCCAGCGTGGAATCTGTACAAGAGAAACTACGCCAACGCGCCGAAGAAACTCTAGACCAGATCATCAGCAAAAGCTCTTGCAATGAACCAAACACAGCAAAACTTAACAAGATGGTCGTTGTTGGACTCCCTTTTGTTGAGATCTTAAGAATTGCCAAAGACCTCGACTTCTCACTTATAGTTATGGGAATTAGAGGCAAGAAGGGTTCTATTGAAAAACTCTTCTTTGGAAGCACTGCAGATAAGGTATTGCGAGCAACGCATATTCCTGTAGTCTGTGTACCTCTATAACAAACTTAGCTTCTGGACAATCTATTTATGAAACTGTTCTTTCTCACACTCTGCCTATTTACACTTTTTCTTATGACCAATAAGGCAGAGTGTGACCACCAAGACGAAGACGATACCAGAAGTGTAGAGCCTGTTAGAATAACACTTGCCCCTACACAACCTAAAGATTCCCCAAAACTCTCAGAAAAGCTCTATGGCATAAAGTTTAAAGATATTCTCGTTCCTGAAACTGTTCTTATCTCCAAAGGCAGTTTCAATATGGGGCAGAAAGACCCCAACATCGGCTGCTATGGCTGCTCTGCCGATGAACAACCTGTCCACCGTGTCGAATTAACAGCCTTTGAAATTGGCCGCTTTGAAGTTACAAATGCACAATACCTACCTTTTGCTATCGCTACAGGCCGCGAAAATGCAGAATGGCGACAGTTCTTCAAGCGCGGTCGAGAGAACTACCCAGTAGTCAACATCTCATGGACAGACGCACAAAGCTACTGTGCTTGGCTTCAGTCTATAACTGGTAAAGAGTACCGATTACCTACTGAAGCCGAGTGGGAATACTCAAGCCGTGCAGAGACCGCAAACCTCTATATATTCGGCAATGAACTTAGTAATAAAGAAGCCAACTTCAGAAATAAAGATGGAGCCGTTCAGGTAGGTAAATATAAACCTAACCGTTTTGGACTTTACGATACACTTGGCAATGTCTGGGAATGGTGCTCAGACTGGTACAACGAAGGCTATTATTCAAAAAGTCCTGAAAAGAATCCTCAAGGACCAAGTAGTGGACAGTTCAAAGTGCTACGCGGTGGCTCCTGGCTCACAAACCTTTATGAAACACGTGTAGCCAATCGAGCCTGTCATAACACTGGCTTTATTCTAGACGGTAGAGGCTTAAGAGTTGCCGCTTCCATAGGAGAATAATTATTAGCCTGGAACAGCAGGCACAAAAATTCTCATATCTGGCTCATTATGAAAGAACGTTATATTGATGGCACAAACTAACTCACTATCTATATTCCCTTTCTCAGCCAATATTGATATATATCTTTCCACATCCTTAATACTTTCTTCACTCAACTTGACAGTTGTATCTTTCAACGAATTGTAAAAAGGTTCTATCGACTTGAAAGGAAGGTCAAAGTTGATACAGATAGATGAATTGGAAAATTGATGAAAGTCGCTAATCCATCCATACCTGTTAATTGCCTCCTTAACATCTGATATTATGGCTTGCCGATCTTTGTCCGTAACAGCTTGTATCCGCAAAAAGTAAGTACCCATAAACCAAAAGCTTATTTATATTTCCTTTTCTTGACAAGAACAGATTTTCTGCGCTACTTTTGGTCTGGTTGCACCCTTAGCTCAGATGGATAGAGCGTCGGCCTCCGGAGCCGAAGGCCAGTGGTTCGAATCCACTAGGGTGTATTACAGAAATTAGACCTATACTTTCCAAACCTCTTCATTACTCTCTTGGAATAGAAAATCATTAGAAATGGCAGGAAGATTCTATGACTAAAAAAAGATACTTTGCTTCTCTAGAAGAGGTAGTTCATTCTGCTGAAGAGGTTGGCAAAGAGATAGAAAAGATGTTAGAGCATTTATCTACTGCACAACTCAACTGGAAACCAAATAGCGATGAGTGGAGTGTAGGTCAATGTATCGATCATATAATTAAGGTTAATTCGCCTTACTTCCCGATAGTTAAGAATATACTTGCAGGAAAATATCAAAAAAACTTCTTACAATCTATACCCTTCTTGCCAGGCTTTTGGGGCAATTTAATTATCAATGCTGTTAAACCTGAGACAGCAGCAAAGGTAAAAGCTCGCCCTAATTTTGTTCCTACTGAAAGTTCCATAACTGCAGATATAGTTAAAACATTTCAGCAACACCAGAACCAGCTACTTTCACTAATGAAAAAAAGTTCATCTCTTCCGTTAGAATCGATCATAGTAACTTCTCCCGTAGCAGGGTTTGTGACCTATGACCTTTATGATGCCTACAGCATAATAACAGCTCATGAACAGAGACACTTTCAACAAGCAAAGCGAGTGATTGATAGAAGTGAGTTCCCAAAATAGCCTCTGACCCAATAACTTTAATGGCTCCAATCTCTACATATTAAAGAAACCCGTTGATGTCTTACAGTCAAGCCTTTTACATCCACTAAAACCTTCTATAAAAATCTAGCGTCCTCATTCAATAATGTTTACCGATGTTGGAAAGAATAAACTGCTTTATTAATAAATTTCTCTGTCTCCGCTTTTCCTTTTTATAAACAGAAAGTTCCTAAACTATCTAGAAATAGCTTGCATTTTTAATAGGGCTAAATTATTATCGACTTTCTTTGCTAACTAAAGTTTCTATTAAGAGTCGGTTTATAAGACTCAGTCTTAGTATTATTCCCGTGCATTACGACAATTTGTTGCTAAAGATCTATGACTCTTTAGTTATTTTG
>JAEUQL010000379.1 GCA_016789295.1 Blastocatellia bacterium
CAGCAGGTCAAAACGGCGTGGATAGATAACTTCTCCTTCGGCTGGCAGAATCTCCTTGAAAAGTCTTATGGGATTTTCTCGTTTCAGAAAATCTATTGAAGTGATAAGTCTTGGAAAATGCTTCCACGGATTGACGTGCAATCCCCGGCTACGACGTAGCTCTTTCATTTTTGCACTATCAATGATGCGAAATTCTAGACCAAACTTGTCGCGCATCTGCTGTTGCCACTGCACTTGTAGCGAAGATGGGCAGACTATCAAAATCTTTCTAGCTCTCTGTCTGAGTGTTAGCTCTTGCACAACAAGGCCAGCTTCAATAGTCTTTCCTAATCCAACATCGTCAGCTATGAGCAGGTTTACTCGTGGCATCTGCAAAGCTCTCACTACAGGGTCTAGCTGATACTCTTCTATCTCTATTCCACTTCTGAAAGGTGATTGTAGTGCTCTTACATCGGCTAATGAGATTGCACCCCAGCGAACAGCATTCAGAAAAGCCTCAAGCTGTTTTGGATCGTCAAAGCCTGACACGTCTGGCAGTTTAAGTTTTTCATATGCAACTGCACCAGGTTCTATCTCCCATACTATTTCTATCTCTTCACCAAGTGCATCATCTTCTATAGATGATAGAGTAACCACGTTAAATCGTTCATTTTGCAGAGCCGTGTCTACTATCTCCGATTGTTTCATATCGGTGACGACGTATTGCCTTTTGCGAACGTCAACAAGCTGTCCTTGTTCAGGTAAAGTCATCATTTCTATCTAATTTCCTAATATCAATAATTTTGAAGAGTTAGCTGAATATTATGGCTCATTCTAACACATCAAAGTTGAAACAAGTTCAAAGTTACACCTTTAAACTTAAAATAATATGGTTACCATAGTTTTGATTGGTCTTTATACTGCTTGCTAATAGATTAAAGAGATTGTAAATCCGAAGAGATTTTCGAGTTTGATACAATAATAGGTCTGTGTATGGAAAGTACTCAGAAAGTGAGTATTGAGGCAAGTTGCTTCTTGGCTGCTTCCATAAATTCTACATTGTAAGTCACCAGCCAAGCTCCTTCTTGACTTCTTCCCAAGGCTTGCCCCTGCTTTTGCCTTCTTTCCTGTCTTTAATATCTTGGCGTAACACTGCCATCAATTCAGGATCGCTCATAATCTCCAGCGTCTCCGTCAAACACTCGTAGAGTTCCCAAGACATCACAGCTAGCACAGGTTTACCGCGCCTGGTGACGGCAACTGCCTTTGATTCTTTATCCTGTTCCAGTTCTTCAGGTAAAGTGGTAAGCCGTTTTCTGGCCTCCACCATTGGTAAACTTTGCATCATTTTGTGTCCTTTCTTTATTGTTGCGTACATTACAACGTACACCAAAGATCAAGAATGATCAAACTTCTTAAGAGCTGGCATGTGTTCGGTTTTTCATCTGTGATACGCCTGACGAACAGATTAAGGGAGTGTCATGCTGATAGGTTACGCCAGAGTGGCAATGGAAGAGCAAAATCATGGAACAACCTATCCGAAAGATGGAACGATCCATCTCCGAGAAGGAATAACCTATCTCTGAGAAGGAATGACCCATCTGTATGAATCATGCGAGACAGATTTAGACTATGTCGGCTGTCTAACTAAAACAAACTTTCTTGTGCAATTTTCTCTACTTCTGTTTTCTTGGTTTTGCGGTTTGCAGGTTTCTTTTTTGACTTATCGTACAGTCCTTCAGCTAGTTCTTTGGCATAGCGTTGATGGTTAAGCTCTAAAAGTCTATCTAAAACCTCTCGTCTTGCATCTTCTGAAATAGTGAATCTAAGACCTTGTTTTGTCTGATGGAAGCCGTGACCAAGGTTCAAATCTTGCCAACCATATGCAGCAGCTACTTTACAATCCATTTCTACGTGCAACTGTCGCAATCTCTCAATCTCTGCTGATTTATCTTCTGGATTGTGAAATCGGTTGTAGGTCTTTGTCAGCCCTTCACCATTCGTAGCCATCACCTCTTGCCTATGCTTGTAATAGCTCTCTCCTATAGCCTCTAATGAATCTATGTTTTCAGGAAATGGAAATGTCTCAAAACAGTCTGAAGGACTGTACCTAAGGGCATATCCTCCTAATGTTGAACTATATTGCAAAGCCCATATCTCATGAAGCGTAGAAGAACACGCTGCAAGCTCAAAGTAGCTGTTAGCTACGAATATTACTAAAGATTCTTGAAAAACTACCTCTGTTTTAACAAATTGAAAAGCAAAATTAGAGCTATGTCTTGTCTTACAAAGAACGTATTCCATTGCTTCAATTGTTGAGTAGAGTTCTGGTCTCTTGTCAGCATAGATCCACCATTTTTGTGGCAAGGGTTTTCTGAGAACAAAGTTACCATCCTGATCTACTCTAGTCCTTTCTGGTTTAACTTTCTCTTCGATAATCTTCAAGCAATCAGGATAGTCGGCAGCAACAGAACCTTTGTAATCTTTGGGTGCACTTTCTCTATCAAGTGGCCAATCTCTAAAGTTGATAACCCATCGGCTAGGGGATTGATCTGGTCTTGAGTTTAGATCTTCACCGTTTAGATAGGGAAAGAGTACATCTCGATTTTTTTGGTCTTTAGCAATTAAAGCTTGGGCTTCTTCGGGTGTCATTACAAAGCCCATTCCAAGCACTATAGAGCCTTGAAAAGACTTACTTTGATTTGCAGCAAGTCTGTAAGGATTACCTGCAACTCTACTGGGAACTGTTAAAAAAGCAGATATTTGATTTACTGGCTTTTCATCAAGATAACACTCACTTTTCCAAACTCCATTTCTAATCCAAACTTGTGCTACTTCAAGGTTGGCTACTCCAGGCCACTTTCTGCTTGGTATAGCTCTTTGTATAAATGCACCTTCTGCAACCAACTGATCTAGCCCTACTTCTCTTGTGTCACCTTGTGCAATCGTATTAGTTGCCAACATCCCAAATCCACCACTTTTGTTGAGTAATGAACTAGCTCTCAGAAAGAAATATGCACTCAGATCTGCATTACCTTTGACCCCTTTTCCAATCTGCTCAACAAGATATTCTCTGTATTCAACTCCTGATGTTCCTGTTATCTTTTTTCCTCCCAAAAAAGGCGGATTGCTGATGATTGCATCAAAACCTGCATCATCTTTCCAAAATACTTCTGGAAATTCTAATAGCCAATGAAAAGGTTTGTTGCTTCCTAGCAACTTCTTTGCCTTATCTTGTAACTCACTCACACTACCTTCTTTGAGAAGCTTGTTATTGATTTCTGCCAAGACCGCCGATAACTCTTTGGCTGCAAAAGATTCAGGCTTTATCTGCCCTGACTCTTTCAAAAACTCTCCTACTAGCAGATCCGCTATTAAACTTGCTTGCTCTACATCTTGCTCTATCTCTTTTAGCAACTTCTCTTTGTAATCAAGATCCTGTCTGCTCTCTGTTCTAATATGCTCTATTTGTGTTCTTTTGTTTACTATATTCTCTAAACTCTCTTTAAGAAAATCTCCTCCAAAAGGCTTTACCATCTTGGTTTCTGGTTGGAGATGAAAAAACTCTATCTGTTGAGACTTTGTCACTCCTAGCAGCGAATCTCCACACCTGAGAGCATGGTCTAGAAATGTAAATGGCTTTCTTTTCTGTAGCGTCACTAGCCAAAGCGATAGCTTGCCCATCTCTACAGCCATCGGGTTCTTGTCCACACCATAAAGACAACGGTCGGCTACTATGCGCATCGCCTCTAGCAACTTCTCTGTAGGGTCTTGTGGAATTATCTCTTCTGAGATTGCACCTTCGGATAACTCACCTTCAGGAGCAACTATTACTTTGTTAGGATTGGCTGCTTTGATGTTATTCCAAGCTTCTACTAGCTTTGTGGCTAAATAACGACACGCCTGCACAAGAAATGCCCCTGAACCCATAGCTACATCGCAGATCTTTAGCTCTAAAAGCTCTTTTGCACTCTTAAGCTTCCAATCTTGCTTTGGCAATCCTTCCGCAATCCCTACATAAACAGCAGGCTCTAGGGTGTACTCAACAATCGGCTCTGTCAAAGAGCGTGGCGTGTAGTGCGTTCCTGTAGATCGCCTATCTTCTCCCTGCGTAACATAAATGCTATGAGGTGTTATGATAACAGGGTGTTCAAGATAATCTTTTCTGATAAGTGCTGCAAATGGCTTTATCTGCTGCCACAAACTTTCATCAAATTCACACCTTCTCTTAAACTTTGCCTCTTCTTGCTGGTCTAAAACTACATTTAGCCCATTTCTGATTGCAGATTCAGAGCGTCCCGTTAGAGCTTTCAAGTAGGCTACAAGCTCATCTCCAGACCTCTGCAACAACTCTTCCAAAACTACTTCTGGGTGATTGTCCTTGGTTCCTGATAGCCCTATCACAGTTACTCTAGCTCTTACGGCTGTATGATCTAGCAGCCCTTCATAAACGTG
>JAEUQL010000037.1 GCA_016789295.1 Blastocatellia bacterium
CAGAAGAATACCCCACAAAAAGGAGAGTATTTTCTTAGAATAGCGTTCGACCCTGTAGCAAAAACAGTAGGCGACGAACTAAAAAAAGATCTCCGAAAGAAAGGATATTACTGGGATAAATCTGTAGTGTCTAAGCCTATGAGGTTTGTTATAGAAAATAATTAGCCTCTGATTTTAATAAATCATCACCCAGTTTCAAAATTGGGTGGTGATTAAGCATTTCTAAAGTCTCCTTTTAAGAATATAACCAAAAAGTAGAAATCATTTGAAGAATAGAGCTGAAGAGATGACAGTCAACCAAATCAATCTCATCTGAGGTGAAGATTTTATTTTCAAGTGAGTATAAAGTTTCTATCCCTATCATCGCATCATTAGCAACAAATTACAGTTATGATGGAAATGGAAACCTTAGCAATGATGGGAAGGAGTATGAGTGGGATCGAGCTAACCGACTAGTGGCAATGATGGATTTGGTTAACTGTTAGTAAGCCCTACATCGAAGTGAAGGTATAGTCTTTCTTGGATTTGAGAGACCTTTGGGATTAAAACAGGCTCTTATACAAGCCATCAGATTTATATCTTCTGGAGTAAAGATCAGTTTGACATAATCGAGTTTGTCAGTTCCTACTCCATGTTCACCTGTGATCGAGCCACCTACAGAGATACAAAGTCCCATTATTTCTTCACAAGCTGCTTTAACATGCGTTACTTCATTAGTATCACGCCCATCATAGCTGATGTTAGGATGAAGGTTGCCATCACCAGCATGAAAAACATTTGAGATTTTGAGACTATATTTTTCTGCTATTTGGTAGATCTGATCTAGGACTTCGGGCAGTTTACTTCGTGGAATGACTCCATCTTGAACCATAAGATCGGGTTTGATTCTACCCATTGCGCCAAAAGCTCCTTTACGGCCAGCCCAGATCTTGTTCTTCTCATCTATGTTTTTTGCAATCCAGACCGACCTTGCACCTTCAGAAAGACAGATTTCACGTACTCGCTCGGCTTCAACTGATGTTTCTACTGCAGTACCATCAAGCTCAATTATTACAACTGCAGCAGCATCTCTTGGCATACCTGCTGCGAATACTGAGTCTTCGACGGCATTGATGGTCACTTTGTCCATCATTTCTAATGCTGATGGAAGAATACCAGCAGCAATTATTGAAGAGACAGCACGACTAGCACTAATTGTAGTTGGAAAATCTGCTAGCATAGTCTTGATAGCTTCTGGCATGCGTTGAAGCTTTAAGGTGGCTTCTGTTGCTATACCAAAAGTTCCTTCTGAGCCAACAAATAAACCTACAAGATCATAACCAACAGAGTCTGCTCCTTTACTTCCAAGATCAACAATAGATCCATCTGGTAGTACAACTCTCAGTGCCAATATATGGTTAACTGTAGAGCCATACTTAAGGCAGTGTGGGCCGCCAGCATTCTCAGCAATATTTCCACCTATAGTACAAGCTGTTTGGCTTGAAGGATCAGGAGCGTAAAAATAGCCATCATCTTCTACAGTTCTAGTCAAGTTAATATTGATAAGCCCTGTTTCTACTACTGCTAGGCGATCTTCATAACTGATTCTGAGTATGCGATTCATTCGTGACATTTCTATAATGATGCTGCCGTCTAAAGCTGTAGCTCCTCCTGATAGACCTGTTCCTGCGCCACGAGCCAAAAAAGGTATATCTAAAGAATTGAGTAGCTTAACTGTTTTGGAGACTTCATCAGTAGATGAAACAATTACTACTGCACGTGGTAGTGATTTGTGAGTCGTAAGGGCATCACATTCATAGACAAGAAGCTCGGTTGGATCAAAAAGAACATCTTCACGACCAACAATCCGTTCTAAATCTTTAATAAGTGCTCTGTCTTGTATTCTATTCACTGTTAAGTGCCTAGTAGCTTTGATATGGGTTTCTATATGGCACAATAAGCCCTTGTCTATATAGATCTACAAGTAGTCTAATAGCTTCGGTATCACCGCGCAGTTGCTCCAAACATTCACCAAGAGAGTTCTGCCCATCAAAAAGTATCATTAAACGTTCAACAGAGCGTGGGAAGCTGACGTGTTGAATGGCATCATTGAACCTTTCTGAAAGTACTAAGGTAATGTCTAAAGGTGGAAGTTGTTCTATCAAGTAGTATTCCTCGTTATATTGTTGCATCATTCTTGAAAGGATCTCATCTGTGTGTAATGCAATAGTTCGAGGAATATTTATAGGTTGTGATTGGAATGTAAATGTGCCTTCATTCCAGTTTAGTAGGGTAAAGAGTGCAGGTTCTCCTACAAGATTGGCGTACTGTGCGTCTGCAACTGTTCCACTTAAAAAAACTATTCCACCTTCCATTTCACCATACATCAACCTCAAAACACCTGTTTTACGTTTGGCTTCCATAAAGCGCAGAAGGTCTGCTGTAGTCATGTCTGAAAGGTTGCCAGAAAGCTCTACCTGACCTGCTCCACCAAGAGAGAACTCGTGTTGAAGGTTCTGCAGTTGTCGCTGAAGTAGCTTCTTTATCCTCATTGTTATTTCAGCAATGCTGAAAGGTTTCACCCAGTAGTCTTCAACGCCTCTTTGAAAAGCTGCAAGTTTCTCCTCTTCTTGCCCGCGTGAAGTAAGACAGACGAAAGGAATGCTACTGGTTTCTGGATATTGCTGAAGTTTTGCGAAGAGTTGACTACCATCCATTTTGGGCATTAGAAGGTCAGATATTATCAGGTTTGGTCGAAAACGGAGTGCTTTATCAACAGCTTCTACACCATTAGTAGCTGTAATTACCTGACAACCAATAGTTTTAATAGCTGTACTCATAATCAGACAGATATTGGGATCATCATCAACTACTAAAATGCTCATATCTGCATAAAATTCTTGCTCTTGCCGACTAGTAGGAACGATCTTTGAAGACTGAAAACCTGGCAGTGGGACAGCTTTTTGAACAGGATAAGTATCTACTTCATCTGTCCAGGTACCTCGTGCCCCTTGTGCCCAAGACTCGTCTTTTTCTCCTATCATTTCGCGAAGCTCTTTGCGATATACTTCGTCCTTGTCTCCAAAAGGTGGAAGGGTGTTGATAAAACCACGCGCTGCTTCTTTTTGGTTTATTAGTAAATAGACTTCTATGACTTGACGGCTGGTTCTGTAGGCATCTTCGAACTGGCCAAGGTTGTGTTGCAGACGTTCTATATCTTTTAGTATTGAGGCTCGACGGTCGTTGCTTGCCATCTTCTCAGCTTTTCGATAGTAGGCAATAGCCAACTCCATCTGCTTTGTCTGTTGGTAAAGCTCTGCAAGTCGCAAAAAGCATTCTATGGCTTCTTCGTTCATATTAGCACCCTGGTAGAGGTTGCTAAGTTGTCTGAGTGCTTCACTGTCATTGGGGTTTTGCATAAGAGCTTGGCGCAAGCGTTCTATCTCCCTGTTGGTTTTTACTTGATCCAAGCGTGTATTCATCTGTTGCCAAACTTTGTCAAAAAGTGCCATGAGATGCCTTTCGAGAGAACTTTTAGAGTTATTTAGGTCTGTTCAGGTGTAGTCTTGCAAACTCTCTTCTGAACATAAGGGCGTCATATTTTTCTGCTACAAGTTTCACTCAAGTCCAACACTTTAACCTTCTTGCTGCTTGAACCAACAGAAAGAGATCGGTTTCTGTGGCGAAAGCCAAGCTTCAGTGGTTGGGTGAAGTTTGGTATAACTCAAGATTTTTCAATAATAATGCTCTGTAACGGTCTGAGTCAACTTTATAGATTTTGACTTGTTGTGATCGCGCTTGCTTGCTTAATAGCTTACTGATAATATGCACCTGAAAAATCAGAGATGGCCACAAGTAGAACAGACCTTCTAGAGTCTTCGAAGATATGCCTGCTTCTGTGTCCAGTAGAGTGTCAAAGATAAAACAGTCTTTTTATTGATCAAGCCTTACTAGGAGGAACGCCTGATGTCTACTTCAGATAGAAGTGTCAAGGAGGGTCAGAAAGCACCAGAGCCTCAGCGAGCAAACCTGCAAGGAGCAAACTTGCAAAGAGTAAATCTCAGCAATGCAAAACTAAACGGTGCAAGTTTTGTTGGAGCAAATTTGAGTGGTGCTACGCTTATCAAAACAGAATTAGCCAAAGCCAACCTACAAAATACAAACCTTTCAGGGGCAAACCTGACCGAAAGCAACTTGAGTGGAGCCAATATGGAAGGAGTAGATCTGGCTGGTGCAATATTGACCAAGGCCAATTTGACCAAAGCCAATCTTCACAAAGCCAAAATAGTTGGTTCCAACCTTAGTGAATCGATTCTTGTAAAGGCCAATTTGTCAGAAGCAGATTTGAGTGGAGCTATTGTTACCCAAGCAGTGGCTCAAAATGCTACTTTTACAAAAGCAACTCTCACAAAAACAGACATGAGGAAAGTAGATCTTGAGTCTGCAGATTTGACAGAAGTGAATGCTAGTGAAGTTCAATTTGGGAGTGCAAAACTTGTTAGTGCTAAACTCACAAAAGCAGTACTCACTGCAGCAGACCTCAAAGCTGCCGATCTGTCACAGGCAGAAGCTTCAGAGATCGATCTAGAGAATGCAGACCTTTCTGGAGCCAACCTTTCTAAAACAGATCTTCATGCTGCAAAACTTAAAGCAGCAAACCTTTCAGAGTGTGTAGCAGTAGAGGCAAGGTTTGAAAATTCGAACCTTTCCGGAGCCAACCTGGCCAAAGCCAACCTAGCTTCAGCAAAGTTCAAAGGAGCCGATCTGTCACAAACGAACTTGTCGGAATCGAACCTTGAAAAAGCAGACTTGTCGGCAGTCAATGCTACAGAAGCCGATCTATCGGGTGCAAACCTCAATGAGGTTGAAGCCGAAAAAGCCAACTTGCAAATGGCAAAGCTTCTGAATACAAAACTGACTTTGGCCAATCTTTCGGAAGCTAGCTTGGAGCTTGCAGAAGCTAAAGGAGCAGTTTTCAGCTCAGCTAATCTTGAGAAGGCCAACATCAGCGATGCTGTGTTAGAAGGTGCAGACTTGAATGGTGCAAGCCTGAAAAGTGCTAAATCACACAATACTAAGTTTATAAAGGCCAATTTTGCAGAAGCAGACCTTTCAAATGGCGATTTTACAAGTGCTGACTTGACGCAGGCTGTACTTGCCAAAGCTGTACTCAACCACGCCAACTTTACCAGTGCAACATTGGCTCAAGCAGATTTGAGCGATTCTTCTCTACAAGAAGCCAATCTTTCAGGTGCAAATCTTAGTGAAGCCAACCTTTCGGGTGCAGACCTTTCAGGTGCAGATCTTGCTAGTCTCTTTATGGCACTGGGTGCATTCACTGGAACTTTGGATTCAGAGTCTGTAGCAGGATCACTCTCAATAGAGGACAATAGTTCTGTTCAACCAGTCATCATTGAAAGCGGTGCCGAAAATGACATTTCACCGTTGCCAGCATCGGTTGATGTGGCAGAAACAGTAGCATCGGTTAGCCAGACAACACCTGATACCAGCCAAGAAAGTAGCTCCTCAGAATTGGTTGAGTTAGCTTCTATGTCTTCTCAGCCATCAACACAAGAATCTTCAGAAGTAGCACCTGTTCAACAGAGCGACAAAACGGACATACTTGACAGATCGCACCCTTTCTATACTGATGCTCCTGCAGAAAAGAGTGAAGCAAGTGACGATGCTGAAACGGCTACAGCTCAAGAGCAGACAGAGGCAGCTCAGACTTCAGAAGAACAGTCTGCAGAGTCAGTAGCACCCGCAGAATCTGTGGAAGTCGCCGAATCAGAACCGGCTCAAGCTGCGAGCGACTCGTCAACTTCAACAGAACCAGCTCAATCTCAAGAAGAACCAGCTCAGGAATCTGTAGAGAAAGCTGCAGAAGAGTCTGCAGAAGAAACCATACCCCAAAGCCCAGATATTATTGATATCTTCAATGAAACACTTGCTGAAGAACCAGATAGAATGGAGCAGTTGACAAAACTTGCGACTGCACAACCTGCAAGCACACAACCTTCAGCAGAAGAGTCTCTAGAAGAAGAGAAGAAAGAGACTAAAAAGGTAGGTTGGCGTGAACCAGAGGCTCCTTCAGCAGATAAAGTTCCGCCTACAGAAGATTTCTTTGGGATTAAAAGTGCTTCCAGTGCGGCTGTAACTCCTGAAGCTGCTGAGCAGGTTCAGCAGGTGGAAGAACAAGAAGAACAGGTGGAAAATAGCCTGTTTGATACCCAACCACTTGGAAGCATCATTCCTACAGGGTTCAAACCTGATGTGAGTAGTGATGGAAGTGAAGACCAACCAAAAGCTGCAGCTACAGGATCGCTGGCTGAGTTTCTGGGACTCAACGAAGTTATGGAACAACTGCCCTCACCAGATAAGATAGAAGCTCAAGTAGCTATGAGGCGCGAGCGTGATCGAGATACTTCTTACGTCTCTTCAAGGACTCAGCGTTATAACGTGAACCCAAAGGCTGTAAAGCTTCCTCCCGAAACCGAAGAGCGCAAGCGAGCACGTCACACTGCTCGCGGTCTGGTCTCACAGATCTTTGCTGCAAACAAGAAGTTGATACAAGAGTCCCTCAGAAAAGGTAACTTCTATGATGCGTTAAGAGAACAGCTTATAGGAGCAAGGCACGAGTATGAGAAGCAGGTTTCACGACAAATTCGTGAAGAGTTTGACTATTTTCAACTTGAGCTAGACGTGCGTATTCAAGCTATGAAGAAAGAGTTGAACTAACTAACTTTCTACACAGCTTTAAAATAGAGAAAGAGCTTGCTCTTTCTCTATTTGCTCGTTGTTGGAAATAAAATTGGCTTTTCCGGAAAGGCAAAGATGAGTCAAAGAAGAAGGTTTCCGAAGATAGCACCAAGCGCATTTCAACACCCTATGGATACAAAAGCTCTTGAGGCTCTCAAGAGAGTCAAAGGTGTGGATTTTGTTGTTAGAAAAGTTAATGAGTTTGGCTTTGAACGCTACCTCTATATCAATAATATCGCTGATAATGTGCAAGTAAATAGACATCAGTGTCCAAAACTTTACGATATGCTTCTAGAGGCTTGTGAAATAATCGATGTCGATGTTCCACAACTCTATATCAACCAAGATCCTGCTGTAAATGCTTTCACTTTTGGCACAGAATCTCCTTTCATAGTACTCAATTCAGGTCTTATAGACTTGATGGAAGATGATGAGCTGTTCACAATCATTGCTCACGAGGTTGGACATATAAAGTGTGGCCACGTGCTATATAAAATGGTAGCCCACTTCTTACGCTTTGCAGCCGAAATCATAGGAGATATGACTTTTGGAATAGGTAAGCTTCTTACTGGGCCTATTCTGATAGCTTTTTATGAATGGGATCGCAAGTCTGAGCTTTCTGCTGATAGAGCTAGCCTCGTGGGTGTACAAAATCCAGACACTGTGATCAAATCATTGATGAAGCTTGCAGGTGGTTGCCACAAAGTCTATCAGCAGTTTAATAAAGATGAGTTCTTGCGCCAAGCCGACAGCTATAAAGAGCTTGATGAGAGTAGCCTCAATCAACTCTATAAATTTATGCAGGTTGTATTTCGCTCACACCCATTTCCAGCTTTGCGAGCCAAAGAGATAAATGAGTGGTCTTTGTCAACCGAGTACAGAAACATAATGGATGGAATATATCCAAGACTCGATATTGACTACTATGGTGGTCGTGGTGATTATCAAGCTCCTGCCCCTCCAGCCACTAGAGGAACTGTTTCTTGTCCAAACTGTGGTATTAAAGTTGAACCAGATGCTAAATTTTGCCACGTTTGCGGTGCTACTATTGTCGGTGCAATAGCAATAATAGAAAAAAATAATAAGCCTTCGCCGCCACCAAAGAAAGATAACAGACCGCGCTGTAGAAATTGTGAAGCTGTGCTGAAAGCTTCTGATGACTATTGCCCATCCTGCGGATTCAATACGAGGTTTGATTTCTAAATGTCAAATAGGTCAAAGACAGAGCAAGTTCGTGCAACTACTCTAGCTGACCGTACAGCAATCTTTCTTGCAACTGGATTTGGAAGTGGCTACTTTCCAGTTGGTCCTGGCACTGCTGGCACAGTAGTAGCCATACCTATCTACTTACTTCTAGTCTATTACCTTGAACTAGCTCTAACTAACTATATACTGGTTGTTCTGTTGATTACAGTTGGTAGTTTTTTCCTGGCTCATAGAGCAGGTAAACATTTTGGTTTAGTAGATGCACAGCAGATTGTAATAGATGAAATAGCTGGTTTTCTTATAACCATGGTAGCTGCACCCAGATCGTGGATATGGATAATAGTCGGATTTCTTCTCTTTCGCCTTTTTGACATTCTAAAGCCTTGGCCTGCAAGCTACTTTGATACTAACGGCACAGGTGGTTTTGATGTTGTGATGGATGATGTTATGGCAGGCATCTATGCAATGATCATTATTCAGTTACTATCAAGACTACTCTCATAAACCTATTAAAAATTGAGTCTAAAGAGTACAAGAAGTACTCTCTAGACTGATAGACTTATCGATTACATACCAATTATATCTACAAGTTCTTGGACAGCAGCAGCAGATTTCTGCAAAGCTGTACGTTCTTCAACCGTGAGGTTGATCTCTACTATTTTCTCGATACCGTTTGCACCAAGCTTAACGGGAACACCTATGAACAGCCCGCTTATTCCATACTCGCCTTCAAGTAGAGTTGCACAAGGTAATATCTTCTTCTTGTCTTTCAGTATCGACTCTACCATCTCTACTGTGGCTGCTGATGGTGCATAGTAGGCAGAACCAGTCTTGAGCAGTTTAACAATCTCGGCTCCACCGTTGCGCGTGCGGTCGATTATCTTGTCAATGGTCTCTTTTGGTAACAGCTCTGGAATTGGGATGCCTGCACAAGTTGAGTAACGTGCAAGTGGTACCATGGTGTCACCGTGGCCACCCAACACAAAAGAGTTGATGTTTTCTACTGAAACGTCGAGTGCTTCAGCAAGGAAACAGCTCATGCGCGCAGAGTCGAGTACACCAGCCATCCCGATCACTCTGTGCTTTGGAAATCCTGATACTTTGTACGCAACGTGGCACATAGCATCTAGTGGATTGGATACTATGATGATGATGCAGTTAGGAGAGTATTTAACTACTTCTTCGGTTACTTGCTTTACAATGCCTTTGTTTGTGTTGATCAGATCATCACGGCTCATGCCAGGCTTGCGAGCAATACCAGACGTGATCACAACTATGTCAGAATCAGCCGTCTCTTTATAACCGTTTGCCCCTACTAGCCTGCAGTCGTAACCTTCTATGGGAGCCGACTCTGCTAGATCGAGGGCTTTGCCTTGCGGCATGTCTTCAATAATGTCAACCAGAACGACGTCGGCCAGCTCTTTGTCAACTAGACGGTGAGCCAAGGTTGCGCCTACGTTTCCAGCACCAACTACAGTTACTTTCTTTCTACGATTCATAAATCTCTCCCTATATGTTCTATTACTGAGAAGCGTGCAGTGTAACAATGGCTACATTTTACTGTCAAGTTGCAAAACTTGGCTTAGAGAATAGATCAATTTCGGATCAAGACTACTAATTGCAAATAGAAGCAACTTGAGCCACAACTTTTGCAGCTATATAATTGTTGAGTTTGACGGCCATCTTTAAGAAAGCTTCAAGAAGGTTTGTAAAACCTCTTTCTGTCTTGGGTCGTTCATCCTGGTGGTACTCTGGTGTTTCTCAAATCATCACCAGAAAATTCAACATAAAAGTTTTATCTCATTTAGGAGTTTGCAAGACTATTATGGTAAAAAGAAAAAACAGAGTTCTATTTGTAGCCGCTGGTGCTGTGTTAGCTCTCTCTCTTATTTTTTCCTTCTCTTTTTTAGTAACAAAAGCTTATCGAGAATACACAGTCAAAGCATCCAACAGAGCAGAGAGTCTAATAACTAAAGAAGCACCTATAGCAGAACAAATTGTTTCACCAACAGAACTTTCTTCAACTTTTCGTAAAGTAGCCAAAACCGTAAAACCAACCGTCGTCAACATAAGTGTTGTAGAAAAAGTGGGTATTGGAGAGTTAGGTGGCTTGCGACGCGAATTTCCAGATCTGGACTTCAAGTTCCCAGGTATGCCACGTTACAAGCAACGCGGTAACGGGTCAGGAGTAGTAGTCACCGAAGATGGCTACATCATCACAAACAATCACGTTGTGGGTAAGGCCGCCAATATAGAAGTAAAACTTTCTGATGGTCGTAAATTCAAAGGAAAAGTTATTGGAACCGACCCAGAAACAGACATAGCCGTGGTCAAAATAGATGCTCCAGAGAAACTTCCAATAGCCAAACTTGGTGATTCAGACCAGATGGAGCAAGGAGACTGGGTTCTCGCTATCGGCTCACCTTTCCAACTCGAACAGACAATCACAGCCGGAATTGTGAGTGCAAAAGAACGAAGACTCAACAGGCAGTATGACAACTTTATACAGACTGATGCTTCCATAAATCCAGGAAATTCTGGTGGCCCACTTGTGAACATGAAGGGTGAAGTTATTGGCATCAATACAATGATCTACTCTGAAACAGGTGGAAACGAAGGGATCGGCTTTGCTGTACCTTCCAGACTAGTCAACTCAGTCTATACACAGCTTGTTGGTCAAGGCAGAGTGATCCGTGGCTACCTTGGAGTGACTATAGACAATGTAACTCCAGAAAAAGTCAAGGCTCTTGAACTCACAGTTGAACAAGGTGCTTTTGTAAATGATATTCAACCAAGCAGCCCAGCTTCAAAGGCTGGCTTGCAGAGTGGAGATATAGTGGTCAAGTTTGACGGTAAAGACGTCAGAACTGCCAATGAACTCACAAGCTATGTAGCAGAAACACCCGTAGGAAAGAAGGTAGAGATTAAGTTCTTGAGAGACGGCAAGTTAGAGAGTTCTTATGTACAAATTGCGGAACGTAAACAGTCAGGTTTGAGCCGCTCTCCGGAAAATCTTGAAGAAAATCCGCAAGAAAGTGACGGAAAACTTGGAATTACTGCATCTACTATTAGTGAGAGCGATGCAGCAAAACTCAAGATTAAGAGTGGAGTGAAAATTGAGGACGTCACCATTGATAGTCCTGCTGCAGAAGGCGGTCTTCGTACAGGTGATGTGATCCACAAAGTCAACCGTCAAAATATAGTTACTGTGTCAGACTTCTTGGAAGCTACCAAATCTCTCAAAGAAGGTGATTCAGTAATTGTTCAAGTTGAACGAGCAGGGCAACTCTTTTTCCAAACTCTTAAAATTGAGTAGAAGAGTAGCTGTTTTTAGTTCTAAATAGTTTCTGCAAAATCCACAGATCGATCTATTGATAGTTCTACCGGAGAGTGATTAGCTACACTCTCCGGTCTAGCCTACACAGCCAAATCGCAAAAAACTTATAGATACATTCTTGTCAAAGTCTTGGCGAGGACTGAGTAGCTTATGTTTATTTACAATCAAAATTAAATTTACAGAATGGAGAAATGTTATGAAGATTTTCAAGTCTATTTTGGCAACATTTGCCGTTATTACAATGCTTTACACAGGTGCTTTTGCTCAAACTAAAACTACTGATAATGTAACTACTGATCAGAAATCTGTAGTAGCACAAAAGTCTACACCTGTAAAAACTAGAGCAGAGTTTCAACCCGAAGTTATAGAAAAAGCTCAACAGGCACTCAAAACAAAAGGTCTTTACAAAGGGCAGCCAAATGGCAAGCTCGATTCTGAGACCAGAGATGCAGTCAAATCTTTCCAGACACAAGAAGGGTTAAGACCAACGGGCCGCCTCAATAAAGATACTCGCCAGAAACTTGGTATAGAAGAGGTTGATAAGACTGTAGAGAAGAAAACAACACGCAAAAAGCAGCCTAGCCCATCAGAAAAAGAGTCTTAATTCAAAAACAGATCTAAAGAAGCAGGACTACCTGCTTCTTTACTCCTTTAGCTACTTTCTTCTCAAAAACAAAAAAAGTAAACTTTCCAGGCTGAAAGGTTCATTCTTAGAAACTCTATCTGGAGTGTGCGATGCTTAGAGTTTTAGCAGTAGCTTTAATACTACTTTCTTTTACTAGCCAAGCTGTCTTTGCAAAAGATTCTGCAGAGAAGATTAGATTTATTGAGCAGCGTGAAAATATTGTAGAGTATCACCTCAGCAACGGTATGCGACTATTGTTATTACAAGATAGAACTACTCCTGTTGTGACAACTTTAATCGTCTATCACGTAGGCTCTAGAAATGAAGCTGTTGGTTATACTGGAGCAACACATCTCCTAGAACATATGCTTTTTAAGGGTACTCCTACTTTTAACAAAGAGAAAGGTACTCAAATAGCTGCAGTTTTGGAAAGTATTGGTGCATATTACAATGCAAGCACTTCGTTAGATCGCACAAACTATTTTCAGACTATGCCTTCAGATAAGCTAGAAGTTGCACTCCAGATAGAAGCAGACAGAATGCGTAACTCTTTTATCAGAGATAGTGACCGGCAATCTGAGATGACCGTTGTAAGAAATGAGCTAGAAGGTGGTGAGAATGACCCCGAATCTGTTCTAAACACACATACTTATGCTACTTCTTACCGAGAACACCCTTACCACCACCCTACAATAGGTTGGCGTTCGGACGTTGAAGGAGTCTCTACAGAACGATTGAAGGCTTTTTATGACACTTTTTACTGGCCAAACAATGCAACTCTTGCTCTAATAGGAGACTTTGAGAAAGATGAAGCTTTAAGACTTGTTGAAAAGTATTTCTCTCCAATCCCTTCGTCTCCTTCTCCAATCCCTTCTGTCTACACTGTGGAACCAAAACAGCAAGGAGAACGCCGCTTCTTACTGCGCAGGTCTGGAGAACTGCAGATTATCCACCTTGCCTGGCACATAACAAACGGGCGCGATCCAGACATCTATCCTTTAACTGTTCTTTCCACACTTCTTTCTCAAGGTGTTACAAGCCGATTACACCAACAGCTCGTCGAGAAACAACTTGCAGTGAGTGTGGAGACTGTTGCTGGAAGATTTCGTGATCCAGGACTATTTGAAGTAGTAGTTACGGTTCAAGCTGGAGTAAAAGCTGAAAAAGTCGAGAAGATAGTACGTCAAGAGATAGAGTTTCTGAAAGAGAACTATGTTACACAAGAAGAACTTAAGAGAGCCAAAACTCTGACTAATACCTATTTTGCTTATAATACTGATGGTTCTGCTGCTATAGCAGAGCAACTGACCGAAGCTATTTCAAACGGGGATTGGCACTTATATACAGACTTTACTAAAGGTATCGATGCTGTTACTGACCAACAGATTCAAACTGTTGTAAAAAAATATTTGTATGACGATAACCTTACTGTTGGCTGTTTCGAGCCTATTAACGAAGATACCAAAACAGAAGAAGATGAGCCAACTCCAAAATCTAATAAATTTCTAGAAAATGATGATTTTGAGAAGAAAGATAAAGCATTTCTGAAAAAAGTCACCGATCTTCCATCTTCTAAATATATCAACGGCGATATAATAAAAAGTTTGGCAGCCTACAGATCAGAAACAAATCTATCTTTTGCTAAGAGAATAAATAGAGTAGAGCTTCCCAATGGTGCAGTACTACTCAATTTGCAGAGAAAAAGTTCTCCAACAGTAGCGTTTCGTGGAAGTCTGCTTGCCGGTACTTACTTAGACCCAAAAGATAAGCCAATGCTGTCTTATATTACTGCCGGAATGCTTCAGTCTGGGACTAAAAGAAATAGTAAATATGAGTTAGCAAGAGAGCTTGAAAACATAGGTGCATTTATAGACTTTAGCTCAGACACCTTTTATGTAGAATTTGATGGACGTTGTCTTGGTAAAGATGTTGAAAAAGTAATAACGCTTCTTGCTGAACAATTGAGAGAGCCTGCTTTTTCACCTGAAGAGTTAGAAAAGCTCAAAACACAAGCTATTTCATATTTGAAACAGGAGAAAGAGGAGACTTTTTCACAAGCATATACCCACTTGACACAAAAAATATTTCCTCCAGATAGCCCATTTTATACAAGATCTGTTGAAGAGAGAATTCAGAGCATTGAATCTATATCCATCAAAGATGTAGAACGCTTCTACAAAGAACACTACGGCCCAAACTCCCTAGTTCTCTCTGTGGTGGGTGACGTAGAACCTCAAAACCTGGAGAAAGTATTTAGAAGACTTTTTGAGAATTGGTCAGGAAAGAAAGCCAAGCCTCCAACAGCTAAACCATTCAATATAAAGACATATAAAGAGCCTCAAATTGTATCAATGAAAGATAAAGCAAACGCTGACATTCTTATAGGACAGG
>JAEUQL010000380.1 GCA_016789295.1 Blastocatellia bacterium
AGGTGCAGATTTTTATAGAGAGAGAGTAGATGCTCCAGCATTTACTTTTAGCCCTACAAGAAATTCTTCTATAGCCTCAAGGCCAAGAGTTCCCAACCGTGCTAGAAATCTCTCTTATGGCTTTTTTGCTCAAGATACATTTGAGCTTATCCCCAGAAAGCTTCGTTTGAGTACTGCTCTTAGATATAGTGTCTCTTCATATGAATCAAGAGCTTCAAACAGTCCGCTTGTGAATGGTCGTCCACTCTTTCCAGATGACAGCCTTAGAGTAGACTCGTTTGCTGGCCGAGCAGGAGTTGTGTTTTCACCTGTAAGCGGATTTGATATATCTTTCAACTATAGCCGAGGTTTTAGAGCACCAAGCATAACAGATCTAGGCACACTAGGTTTGACAGGAGATGGTTTTGAGATTGCATCAACCGATATTACTGGCTTTGGTGGCACTATAGGCAATAGAGCTGATGACAGAGCTATTTCAACAGGTATACCCATAGCACAACAAAGGCCAGAAGTTAGCAATAACTATGATCTTAGTCTACGCTACCATAAAGGCAGAATAGAAACTGACCTAACAGGCTTTATAATTGATATTAACGATACTATAACTAAACAAGCCTTGATACTTCCTCAAGGAGCAGTAGGGAAATTTCTTGGTGACCAACCGATCACCAGACAGCTCCCTAATGGTGTTGTCTTTGTACCTCTCTCGGCTTCTCCAGTTCTAGTACGTGCTAATCTTGATAACTCAAGACTGTTTGGTTTTGAGTATACACTCCAAGCAAGAATTTCAAATTCTTTGCTACTTGGCGGCAATTTCACTTATATCAGAGCAAAAGACAAGACCACAGGTCTTCCACCAAACATTGAAGGCGGTACACCTGCACCGGCAGGCTTCATAAGCCTGCGCTACACACCTCAAAGAAAACGCTATTGGGTAGAAGTCTATTCAAGTCTCGTTTACAGACAAGAAAGGCTTTCATCTCTAGATCTAGCAGATAGACGTACTGGAGCTACCAGATCACGTACTAGCATAGCCAACTTCTTCAATAATGGTGCAAGGTTTCAAGGTTTAGTGGGTAATGGGATGGATAGAATTGCAGGTACTGCAGACGATATACTACTTCCAACAGGTGAAACCCTTGCCCAAGTACAGAGCAGGTTACTAGGCAACAATACCTCAGCACCACTTTTTCCAAGACTTCCAGGCTATGGACTGATAAATGCTCGTGGTGGCATAAGAATAAATGAAAACTCCAACATCTCTATAGACTTCGAAAACATTGCAGATAAAAGCTATAGAGGTATAAGTTGGGGCATAGACGGGCCAGGACGCAGCCTTACAGTAAGATACACTTACAAGTTTTGATACTTGTAGGTTGGGTACCCAACCCACAAAAGCTTTATTTACTTGTCACTTTGGATCTTTCTCTAAGATACTCTATGAAAGGTGGCATAAGGGAAAGGATTATAACTACAGCTATAACCAAGTGTATGTATTTGTCTATATTTGGTATAGCTCTGCCAAGGAAGTAACCAAGCAGAGTCATGCTTGTAACCCAACCAATGCCACCTACTATGTTGTAGGTGGCAAATTTCTTGTATGACATTTCGGCTGCACCTGCAACAGTTGGAGCAAAAGTGCGAATTATCGGTACAAACCTGGCCATAATTATAGTCTTACCTCCATGCTTCTCATAGAAAGCTTTTGCCCTAAGTAGATGAGTACGTTTAAAGAATCTAGAGTTTGGTCTGGAATAGAGAGCCTGGCCAGCTTTTGCACCTATAGCATACCCAACAGCATCACCAACGATTGCAGCAATGATCAAGAATATATTCAGTTTCCAAATATTTAAATCACCTTTTGCAGCAAATAGTCCTGCCGTAACAAGTAGCGAATCCCCAGGTAGAAAGAAACCTATCATTAAACCTGTTTCACTAAAAACTATAATGATGAGAGCTACATAACCACCCCAAATTATCAGCTCTCTAACATCGGTTAGCTTATGAAAAAGCTCTATCAAAAAATCCATCTGTTGATATCCTTTTCGTCAATCTCTATTTCAGTTCCATCCAATTATCACCAACTTTTAGGTCAACTACCAGAGGTACATTAAGCGGATAGACTTGTTCCATCTCTTTCTTAACTATCTCCTTAACTCTCTCCATCTCATTAGGAAGGACTTCAAACAGTAGTTCGTCGTGAACCTGCAGTAACAACCGAGTTTGAAGCTTTTCAGCTTTGAACTTTTTGCAGATCTTGATCATAGCCATTTTTACTAGGTCTGCAGCAGTGCCTTGAATGGGCATGTTGATGGCTTCCCTTTCGGCGCGTGCCCTCAAGTTGTGGTTGGTCTGATTCAAATCTGGAAGCTTTCTCAATCTGCCAAAAAGCGTCTTTACAACACCATCTTTTCTGGCTTTTTCTGGAAGCTCTTCCATGTAGTTACGAACTTGTTTGTATGTAGCATAGTAGTTCTCTATTGCCTCTTTAGCCTCTTTTCTGCTAATTCCAACATTTTGCGAAAGACCAAACGCACCTACACCATATGCTATGCCAAAGTTTGTAGCTTTGGCTAGTCTTCTAGCAACTTTCTGTTCTTGCTCTGTTTTTGCACCAAAAACTTCTATTGCCGTTTTTGTATGTATATCTTCACCTTTCTGAAAAGCTTCTGTCATCTTTGGATCACCAGTAATGTGAGCAAGAAGCCTCAGTTCAATCTGTGAATAGTCTGCAGACAAGACCTTGTAGCCTGATGCTGCAACAAAGGCTTTGCGTATTTTTTTCCCAACCTCTGTTCTTATTGGAATGTTTTGTAAGTTAGGATTAGAAGATGAAAGTCTTCCAGTTGTAGTAACAGTCTGATTGAAAGTTGTGTGCACTCTTCCCGTCTTTTGGTCTATCAACTTTGGTAAAGCATCGGCATATGTATTTTTGAGCTTAGCCACCTCTCTGTACTCTATAACCTTTCTTGGCAACTCATACTTGGTTGCAAGCTCTTCAAGTACCTCTGCACTTGTTGATATCTTCCCCGTCTTTGTCTTCTTTGAAGTATCAAAACTTAGCTTCTCAAAGATCTCACCAAGCTGCTGAGGTGAGTTGATATTAAACTCCTGTCCAGCAGCCGAATAGATCTCTGTAGTCAGGACTTTTAGAAATTCATCCAACTGATGAGAAAGTTCTGCCAGTGCACCAGTGTCTACGGCTATTCCAATCTGCTCCATATCATAAAGAATCGCAACTAACGGAAGCTCTATTTCTGTGTATATATCTTCCAGACCTGCTTGCTGAAGCTTTTCCCTCAGTATCGGAACAAGACGACCAGTTATATCTGCTTCATCATATTGAGTTTGTCCAAGAGTAAACGGCTGTTCAACATTCAAGTGTATACGTGCAAGTTCTGATAGAGAATATGACCCCTGACCTGGATTTAGAAGGTAAGCAGCCAGAAATGTATCATCTTTCAAGGCATCAAAATGTATCTCTGCACGACCAGGAAAAAGCTTCCTGTATGCTTTATTTAACAGAGTCAATGCACTTTTACTGTCATGAACAGATTTTTGCAGAAAACCATTCGACCATACATCACTCAACTTCTCTAAAACTAACTTTGGACTAAGTATGTCAAAATCTACCTCTGCTGCCTGCCCCTGAGCAAATGAGAACGAAAGCTTTCGGATCTCTTGACTGCTGTCTGCCACTACCGCAAAAGAGAAGCTATCGTCTGCCCAAAGCTTCCTTACTATACTGTTAAACTCTTCTTCACTTGCTACCTTCCTGTAACTTAACCCTTCTGCAACATCTACCTTCTCAACTTTATTATTGTTTGCCTTCTTGTTAGGTGTATTATCAGGTTCACGTATTGTAGTAAATTTCGAAAGGTCACGAGTAACTGTATTGAACTCAAGTTCAGAAAAGAGTTCTTGGGCAGCAGAGTAGTTGATTGGCTGGAGTCTAAGGGTTTCAAACTCTATGTCTATAGGAAGCGCGGTCTCTATTGTAACGAGTTTACGAGAAAGCCTGATCTGCTCTGCGTGATCACGTAGCGACTCTCGATAGGTCTTTTTTGTTACCTCAGACCACTTTTCAAGTGCTGACTCTATAGAACCAAACTGTTCTATTATCTGCAAAGCACCTTTTTCACCTATGCCAGGCGCACCCGGTACATTATCGGAAGAGTCACCCATCAGACCAAGCAAGTCAACTACCTTGTTTGGCGCAACTCCAAGCCAGTTTTTTACCCCTTCTCTATCACAAATTAGATAGCCATTTTTATCCCAACGCATCAATTTTATTTGCTCGTTTATGAGCTGACACATATCCTTATCATTGGATACTATCGTCACGTTGATCCCTTCTGCAGCAGCTTTGCAAGCCATTGTGCCAATTACATCGTCGGCTTCATAACCAGACAGCTTAAGAAGT
>JAEUQL010000381.1 GCA_016789295.1 Blastocatellia bacterium
CGACCTCAGATGCGCTCGCACTTGCAGGCTGTAAGCTTTGCTATTACTTAGCCTAGAACGTTCTGCAATGTGTAGGTTTTCGATACTGGTAAGCCACTCTTCAACATCACCTATTCTAGCAGTTGTCTTTGTTTCTACAACTTTGTAGTCTATCTTTCTCAAAAGTTGGTACTGCTTTGTTAATGTATCAAGTTTTACAGAGGTTGAGAGCCGAACATTTCCAACTGTTCTGTTAAACCAGAACCGATGCTCTTCTACAAGACGTACTTCATAGTCAAATTCTGTCAACTCTCCCGAATCTATACTAGCTCTTGTCTGCTCGTTCATTGCCCCACGCAACTTGTAAGATATTAGTACTTCGCTACTGGTCAACTGCGATTTAAGAGAATGTATTATTCCATCTGCTAGAATATCGGAGGTAGCTACTAGAGCTACTGTAGAAAAGAGAAATAGAGTTATTAAATATTTATAGAATGACATCTGGTTACCTCTTCCTAAATCGATCCTTAACCCTCTCCCAGATGTTTGTAGCCGGCTGTTTTTACCGAGTTGCCATTATAGCCAAAAACCCTATCATAGCCAACCAAGCCCAACATCAACTCTTCTCTACTCAAAACAGAGGTAGTAAGATTTAACAAAATCCATAAGAGTAGAAAACAAGTGAGAGAAATATCGAGTTTCAGTCTTCAAAATATTGAACCTAAAAACTCCCCTCTGGGACAGAAAATCTATGCCCACCAGTCAAGAATCATTTTCAAAGGCATCCCAACCGAGCTAATAGTTGAAGGTGTCTGCTTTGAAGCAGAATATGAGTGCAGATTGGGCTATTTGCTGCTAATTGGCGACAATTGCCCTTATGAAGAAGGTCTCAATATCTACTTACTCAGCCACCAGCTAAAGATAATAGACGTTTTGAGACTCGGTTGTATCTACACACCAGCGATCTTCCGCAGCGCAAAAATCATTAATAACAATAGTATAGAATTTGAGTTTTTTGGTGAAGATCTTTGGCAGCTTACGCTACTTGACAAACCAAAACGGAACTGGAGCTTACCTGTAGGAGAGATGGCTATGTTCTATTCACTAGCTTGCAGGCCATTTAAGTACTCTATCAGAGCAAACTATCTTCAGCTCACTGGAAAATGGAAAGACAACAAGGGAAAAGAACATAGTTATTCTATATAGAAAACCTTCTGCTACTTGAGAAAAAAGTAGATAGCCATTGCAAAGCCTGTAAAGGTAACAAAATTGCGAACTAGAGAAGGATTGAGGCGTCTGGCATAAGTTGCTCCAAGGTAACCTCCAACTATTGCACCAGCTATCATTAATATAGCTTGAGGCCAAACAATAGCACGAGCAAAAACAAAAGTGGCTACCGCAATGCCATTTATCCAAGTTGCAAGAAGCGTTTTTACTGCGTTCATTTTGTGAATATTTTCCATACCCATCACACTAAGTACAGCAAGCATCAAAATTCCTATTCCACCACCAAAAAAACCACCGTAAATTGCAATAAGTAGTTGAGCTACAATTGAACCTATATACTCTTTTTTAGCAACTTTACTCTGCCTATTTTTCTGTAATACTTTTGTTATTGGCTTGCCAAGTGCAAATAGCATAGTTGCTACTAGAAGTAGATAAGGAAGAATATAATCAAATACTTTGTTAGGTGTGTAGAGTAGCAGTATTGCACCAAGTAGTCCGCCAATAATACTAACTACACTATAAGCAAGAAGGGTTTGTATCTCTGTTTTTAGCTCTTCGCGATATGCAAATGCACTTGCAATACTTCCTGGCCAAAGAGCTGCGGTGTTGGTTGCATTCGCATTTATTGAAGGAATACCTATAAATATCAGCATTGGAAAAGAGATGAAACTGCCTCCACCAGCTACCGAGTTGAGTGCTCCAGCAAGAACAGAGGCTGACAGTAGTAGTAATGCCTGTTCAATAGTCATTTCTCTTCTGCCTGATTCTCTTTAATAAGAATTTCGGCAAAAGCCAATCCCAACACCAACCATAAGACCATCACTACTTCACCATCACCGAAGTTGAAATGTACTAGTGCACTAAAATTGAAACCAGCAACCCCACCAAAAGCACCTATAAGAAGCCCTCTTCGCTGCCAGTCTTTAAACTCGTTCTCTTTAACAATTGCCTTGCCCAGTTCATATATAGCTTTAAGCATTGTCCAGAAATAGAAAATAACTGCTGGAATCCCCCACCAGACAGCTATCTGTAGAGGAGTTGAGTGGAAATGTCCTGGAGGAAGTTCCCCGTGGTTGTAAAGCCCCCACTCTCGCCAGTGTACCCGCTCACTTCCCTTTCCTATACCAAAAATAGGGTCTTTTAAGCTGAGGTCTATGCCTTCTTTCCATACCTGGAGGCGCCATGTAGTACTACCATCTTTGGAATCTATCAATCCTACTCCACGCCACTTTGATATAGCAAAAGCACCAACTGGCAAAGCTATTAGAATAAGTGTAATTATAGCTAGACGTCGTTTGCCACGCGCAGCTATTATAGTCATCAACACGACAGAAACACCCAATCCAAGCAGTGGAGCACGAGTAGCCGTAAATATCAGTGCTGTAGTAACAGCAGATGCCCCAAGACCAAAAGCAAGTAATGTCTTCCAGCGTTTTGGTGCAGCTATCAGAAAACCAAAATAGAGCGATGCAAGCCACTGCAAAACTTCAGCATATGTAGCGTAGTGGTTGTAGAAGCCGCGAGCGCGTGAGTCCCTTGCAGTAGAAACTTTAATACCAAACCTGTCAACCCCAGTCGATGTCTTTACTTTTTTGATACGCTTGCAGTTCATACTAACAGTAAGCGGCATCTCTCCACGCCGAAGATCGATTTTGAATACTTTCTCTTTTGGGCTTGAATCTACCAAAGTAGAGAGCTGATTGAGCGACTTCACAGGCTGGCCATCGACTTTAACAATCACATCTCCTACATCAAAGCCCATCCGTATGAGACGGCTTTTTGGCGCAATCTCATCTATCCTCAAACCTTCACCACCTACCTTCTGGACTATCGTGTAGCCAACGTTTACAAGAGACGAGAGCATAAACGTCAGCACCAGCTTTTTTGCATAACGCCCTTCAGAAGCACGTGTAGCTACAAGCAAGAAAGCATTAAGAAAAGCCAGCCCTTTCAGCCCTTTTAGACTGATCATTGGTTCATAAGAGAAGACTGTAGAGAGCACTGCCCAACAGAATAGCCCCATCAATGGAATGTCTAGTGGTGTTCTCTTCAGTGGCCATCTTTTAGCTGCTACACAGCCAAGCACCCAAAAGAGAGCGAATGCAAGAAACCCACCTTGTGAACCAGCTATCGAATGTGGAGCAGCCAGCGCAAAGAAGAAGAGTGAGAAGAGAGCGGCCTGGTCGAGGTACTTTGATAGACGTGATCTCCAGTCCTTCTGTAAACCGCTAGAGATTGAAGATAGATTGTTGCTTCTAATCAATTGCTGAAAACCTGTTTTTCTAAAAACCAACCTCAGATTCTGTCAGGCGTTTGGCTTAACATTGGCTATTTCGACTTCCTGGGTTGGAAATTCTGCTCTAATAATCTGTTGTGCAAGTTGAAACTTCAGTTGTGAGAACTGTGCCGAATACAATTGAGATAATGGCTTTGTTGAATCTGCAAAGAGCGGGTCGAAAATAAGGCTTCTGCCTCCTAGAAGTATCTTGTTATCTTCTCCCCTTATATAGCCACCACCTACGGCAAAAAATTCTATTATGTTCTCTTCAAGCTTGGCTGTTCCAAACTGACGTTCAAGATATTCCCGAAACTGACCAATAGTTGTAGTACTACCCTTGTCTGCACTTGGAAGTATGCCAAGTAACACGTGGTCGGCCATCATTACCAGAGTGAACTTGAGCGTCTTTTCAAACTTTTCACTTTCTGACAGCGAGAAAAACTCTTCTAATACCTGCTTGTGCTCAGGAATTATTGATGGAACATTGATGAGCATACTATCAAGGTCTATACGAAACATCTCTGTTCTGTCAAGATGCTCACCTACTTGATCCTGTGTTAGCAGTACAGCAGTCTGCCCTGCCATACCATAGTTTTGTGCACAAGAAAAGATGAGGTTATAGACTTCTTTATTGACAGAAGGAAAACTTAGTAACAGGTCACGTTGTTTAACAGGAATAAGATCTTCATAACGGCCTTGAAAAAGCACTGTGTATCGTACATAGGGACGAAGATCACCCCGACGTACAAGCAGCATACCCTTAAGAAGAGAGAGCTTATCTTCCATCCGTTTTCCGAGAAAATCACGGTAGAAAGTATCGAATATATTCATCTCTTCTTCTGTCAACGGAGTGTCAAGAGGACAACGTCCTTCTGTCACTGCTAACATCTCCGTGGTTGGCGGCCCAGGGTGCATAGCTTCCCCTCTTTAGAATTAT
>JAEUQL010000382.1 GCA_016789295.1 Blastocatellia bacterium
AGCAAACTACGGTTGGGCTAGACAAGAATTTCGTGACGACAGAGTTGCCTTTTTTGTTACCCGTTTTGAACGAAAAACTGTATGGCAGTATGTGTTGCGTGTGCAGATTCCAGGAAGCTTCAAAGTAGCTCCTGCACGTGCTGAGCGCATGTACCAACCAGATGTGAGAACAAATAGTGCAAGTACAAATATAAAGATCACAGAATAGCCATAGAGGTTTAGTACCTCTAATCAAAAATGTTCTTAAAGAGGACAGAAAATTATGAAAACAGCTCTTCTGATACTTTCTAGTATCTCTACTTTCCTTCGTGGATGGCCGCTTCTGCTTATCTATGCCCTCTGGACAGCCATCTTTGCTCCTGTAGCTTATTACATGCTCTCCATACCAGAAGCAACAGCATCAGCCATCGCTATATCGGCAGCCCTTGGCCTTATCTGCCTGCTATCTTTCTGCGCACTTCAAGGAATAACAGTCTTCTGGTTTATGAAGATGAGCGAAGTCAAACAGCAGATAGGCGATAAGAAGCTACTTTCAGGAATTGTTGCTGGAGCCTTCCGGCTTGGAGCTGGAGTAGCACTTGTTACATTTCTTGTTGGGCTAATTGGCATTGGAACTCATCTCCTTCTGCCTGTAAATACAGAAAATGACCAACCTCAAACATTTAACGATCCTTTAACTGGGTCTGTACCAAATTCTGTACCTGTAGCACAGAATGAGCCTCAAAAAGTCTCAAAGGTAGCCACAACTGCGTTTTGGATAGAGCTTATTCGAGCTAGTATCCTCTGGCTCGTACTACCACTATTTGCAATGAGACTTTGGCACGAACAGGCATATGGAGGTGTAGGAAATATTGTCAAAGCCTTTTCTGGAAGAGCCTGGAGAGCTTGGGCACCTGCTTCAATTGGTGTTGGTATCTTCTCATTACTGATCGCAGTAGGTGGGCCTGTCCTTCTGCTCTCTGTGGGAACAAAAGTTGAAAGCCCCATCTTGGCTACACTACTCTTTTTTGTCAGAATGGGGCTATCCTGGCTACTTCCAGTAATAGGTTGGCTATTGACAATGGCATTTATGGCAACTTCTGTCAGGATTGATAATGGGGCAGATAGTGCCGACAATGCTGTCTAAATTTTTACCTCTCTTTCTTATTCTTTTCCTGGCAGCCTGCAACAGCCATTCAAACTCTGGCAAGTTACAGGCTGCATTACAAAAAACCTCTCTCGATCAACATTTATCACAAGCCGCTACTGAAGCTTTGGGTAATCGTGCCGGTTCTGTGATAGTACTAGATGCACAGACAGCAGAAATTAAGGTAGTAATCAATACAGAGATGGCCTGGCAGACAGCTTATCCTGTAGGCTCTGTCTTGAAACCCTTCCTTTCTGAAGCAATGCTGGAAGAAGGCCATCTTGACCCAACAGAGCTTCACTACTGCAATGGGCTGTGGAAGCTTGGGAAGAGCGGTTTTAAGTGTACACATCTGCCTGAAAAAGAACCTTTTGCCCTTAGTAAGGCTATAGCCATTTCGTGTAACAGCTACTTTGCCAAACACTCACAGCATTCTGATCTGCTCTCATTTAGGGAGTTTCTTCATCAGAAGGGTTTCGGTCAGCTTACAAGAATAAATAGCCCCCATGAATCTGCTGGAAGGCTGCTTCCAACTGCCACATCCCCAGAAGACCTAGCTAATATTGCACTTGGTGAAAGTGAACAGATAAGTACTACACCTCTTGGGCTTGGACTATCATTTCTATCTCTTCTAACCAATTCTCCTCGCCTTGTTCCATCCATTGGAGAAGAAAGGTCTGTTCAAGAGATTAAAGAAGTGAAACTTACAAAAGCTGTAGTGGAAGGGCTTCGTGGTTGTTTTGAATATGGAACAGCAGCTTCAGAGCCTAAACTACCCCTTCTGGTTCTTGGCAAAACTGGCTCACCTACGATCCCAAAAGATGCAAAGACACATGGCTGGTTTGTTGGAACAGTTGTTAAAGAAGAAGGTCAGAAAATTCTTCCTGAAATCCTAGTTGTTGTCTTCCTAAAAGTAGGAAGAGGCCGAGAAGCTGCAGATGTTGCACGCAAAATCTTTCAAGCGTATAACAATTTTAATAGAGAAAAACTTGATCAAGAAAGAATAGATATAAAAGTATCTCTTTTTGATCCTCTCCACCCCATAGAACTATCTCTCTGGAGTGAAACTTCTGTCAAAATAGTTGAAGAAGAGACCGAAAAACTCATTCAGGAAATTGCTCCTAAAACCTCAGTCAATATCTCCTACCAGCCAAATTCTGAGCTTAGATTGAAAAAGAGCCTTGAAACAGCTACTAAAATAGCATCTGCTGTTAAAGTAATCTCTCACAGCAATATAAAGGTGCGCGTTCCTGATGCAGCAGAGAGAGTTTTTGGTAAAACATTGGTGGTAAGAGCAGACAAAAAACGAAAATCCCTTCTCATTCTTGAACTTCTACCTTTTGAGGACTACATAGCTGGAGTAGTAGCAGCAGAGATGCCAGAAGAGAAGGAATTAGAGGCTTTACGGGCACAAGCAGTAGCGATCCGTAGTTTTGCAAACTCGTCACTAATCAATTCAAATGGCCGCCACAGTAACGAGGGCTTTGCTTTCTGCAGCTCAACCCATTGTCAACGTTATGTAGGGGTTGGAGACATTGCCATCTTTCCTAGAGCCAAAAATGCAACCTTCTCAACAAAAAACCAGGTTATATTGGATTTTTCTGGTAAAGTTGTTGCAGCACTTTTTCACCCTTGCTGCGGTGGACAGACCATTCCAGCAGAATACATTTGGCCTAAAAATGAACTTGAACAAGTAAAAGAGTTTCGAGTAGAAAATCCAACTTGCGCTAAACATGGTGATTGGGAAAAAGAAGTAGACTTGCAAAAACTTTCTGCAGGTATAGAAGCGTTTTTGCACTCGCCAGCTAGAAATAGTGAAATAGTTGCTATAAAAATTCAGCAGAAAGACCCTAGTGGAAAGATTCTAAAGCTTATACTAGAACAGAGTTCTGGACGACAAATATACTTCTCGATAGGTGATTTTATAACTATTGTTCAACGCACATTCGGTTCAAGTGCCTGTCTGTCGCTGCCTAACGAGGTTTTTATCAAAAACAGTAGAGTGATTCTTCGAGGAAAAGGGTTTGGACATAGTGCAGGACTTTGTCAACATACAGCCCATCACCTAGCTGCTACAGGCAAGTCTATGAATGAAATACTTCTACATTTCTTTCCTAAAACTACTGTTGAGCAGTCTACTCAAAAACTCTTTACTCAAAAGAAGGACTCTCCAAATCAGACCTACAAAAATAGAGTAGCCCTGATCGAATACAATTCACCAAACAGCCTAGCAGATGCTCAAGAAGTGGCAAACATAGTAGATACAATCTGCAAAGAGTTTGGCAAATTAGTCAAAATAGAAGAAATGCTGCCTATCAAAATAAAACTTCATACTTCAACAAAAAATTTTATAGAAGAGACAGGGCTTGCTGGAGACAGTGCCGGCGCAACAAGTCACTCGGCTATACACCTTCAGCCAGTCAAACTCTTACACCAACGAAAGATTTTAAGCCAAACCCTAAGACATGAGTTTACACACTACGTTATAAATCAGATTGGTGGAGAAAATGTAGCTAGATGGTTTCAGGAAGGAGTAGCTGTTTACTATAGCGGCGAAGCTGCTGCTTTACAAAATTCAGCTAGAGTAGAGAACTTTTCTAGTGACCAACTACTGAATCCAAACAAGCTTGAATGTCAATTAATAAAAGCAAAAAGCCTAAAAGACCGTCAACTTCTCTACTTTGCTGCATACAGACTGGTAAGAAAAATTATAGAAAGTAGTGGTGAGCCAGCTATTTGGCAACAGTTACAGAAAGGCAAGTATAAAAGTCCAGGATGCTGAGAAAGCTCCAAACAGAGCTTTCTCCAACATAAAAAGTTTAGCCAACTTCTTGCTCTTGGCTAACACCTTCGTTAATCTCTTCAACTTCAGCAACACCTTTCCTATCAATATCTGCTTCTTCTCCCTCTTTAGCTTCCATTTTATCCAAAGCAGCCTTGACTAAGTCAGGATTGTTGATTGCATACATTATCTTCTCTTCTTCAGAGAGCTTAGAAAAATCTACACCTACAGCGTCTGCCAAGAAGTGGTTTGCAGTGAGTATGCCCATTGTGCCTATCACATCTGCTTTAGTCTTGACAAGTTCTATCATCTCTTTGACTTTTTCCATATCTCCACTCAATATCAGACCCAGATAGTAATTTGCAGCCTGTTTTGATTCCTTCTTTGCATCTTCCAGACGTGCAACCATCTCCCTTTTTGAGCCTCTCTTGAATTTGCGCAAACTACCCATAAATCTACTCCTTATTTTAAAAATAGAAGAGAGGATAACAGAAAACCGTTCGATTTT
>JAEUQL010000383.1 GCA_016789295.1 Blastocatellia bacterium
TTACTTTAGCTGCTCCGTGTGGTTCTGGCCCTACCCAACCATCAAAACCAAAGTCGGCCAATCTATTTGCCTTTTGATAGATTGCGCGGTTCTGTTCAATAACAGTTCCATCATTATTGTATATCTGCAATGAATCGTGAGTGCCAGGGATAGAAATGTCAGCGTGTGAGACGTGCCATTTGCCCTTGTAAAAAGTTTGATAGCCTCCAGCACGAAAATAGTCCCCCATAGTTGGCACGCTGTTGGCGTCAAGCCAAAACATTTGCGGATCAGAAGAAGACTTTGCTAGCCCACTGGTCTGAGTTACACCGTGCAGTGACGGATACTGTCCTGTGAAGATTGTTGCACGACTTGGAGTGCAAGCTGTGGCACCAGCATAGTGGCGATGGAACTCCATGCCAGCACTGCGAATAGCATTCTGAGCTGAAAGATAAGTCTTACAAAAATCTTTTACCTCCTGAGAATCATAACTGGTTGGGTAACGCTCTTCATCGACCATAATTACAAGAAAATTTGGCTTTCTACCATTAAAACCCATTTAGTATCTCCTCTGTCTTTAAAAAATTTTGCTTGCGATCTACTTATGCGTAAATATCTTCAAAATCCTGCAAACAAACCCGGAAAAATTTTTAAGCTGCATCAATAAAGATCTATATACGAATTTTTTTATAAAGCGTCGCACGAGTAATTCCAAGAACCTCTGCAGTCCGGCTCAGATTGCCACCCATTGCAGATAGAACTCGCTGTATGTAGCCGCGTTCCATTTCGTCTAGAGTAAGAAACCGCTCCTCACCATCTCTCTTATTTTCATAAGACACCTGCTTCTGATTGTCTGCTACAAATGGGAGGTCACTAGCGTGTATCTGGTCGGAAGTACACAATATGATAGCCCGCTCAATAATATTTCGAAGCTCGCGTATATTGCCAGGCCATTCGTAATTTTCGAGCATTAAAGCCGCCTTTTGTGTCAAACCTTTTACTTGCCTGCTCAACTTTTGGTTAAACTGAGCGATAAAGTGCATAGCAAGTGGAAGAATATCTCCAGTTCTTTCTCTAAGAGGTGGCAGTTTTAGAGGCATTACAGAAAGTCTGTAGTATAAGTCTTCACGAAAGCGGTTCTGTTTGACCTCAATTTGAAGATTGCGGTTTGTTGCAGCAATTATTCTTACATCTACTTCTTTCTCTTGTATCCCCCCAACACGACGAAACCTCCGCTGCTCAAGTACATTCAGCAACTTTGCTTGAATAGCAGGCTCCATCTCTGCAATTTCGTCAAAGAAGAAAGTCCCTTCGTGTGCAAGTTCTAAAAGTCCTGGCTTGCTACTATGAGCACTGGTGAAAGCACCTTTTTCATGGCCAAAAAGCTCACTTTCTAACAGTTCTCTACTAAGTCCAGCACAGTTGATAGTAACAAACGGCTTCTCGCTTCTACGACTCAACTTGTGTATAAAGCGTGCTACCATACCCTTACCCGTTCCTGTCTCACCTTGAAGAAGAACAGTACTATCAGATTGTGCAAGCCGCTCTATAGTGCTATGTACTCTACCAATAGCTTCACTCTCTCCAACAAAGTATTCAGAAGCTACTTGCTCTCTTGCTATTCCTATCAGCAACTGCTCACGCCTAGCACGGCTCTGTTCCAGAGTCTTTGCAATCAGTATAAGTAAACCGTCTGCATCAAAAGGTTTGGTCAAGAAGTTGTCAGCACTCGCCTTTAGTGCAGCAACAGCCTTCTCTATGGAACCATGTGCTGTAAGAATAATTACAGGTACATCGTCATCTATTGCTTTGACTTTTTGAAGTAGTTCCAGGCCATCCACATCTGGCAAACGTAAGTCGAGCAGAATAAGGTTTGGAGCATTTTCTGTTACTTCAGCAAGTGCCTTTTCACCATCTTCGGCTTCAAAGACTCTGTAACTTTCTGCTTCTAGAAGTTTTCTAAGCCCAAAGCGTACCGACACTTGGTCATCTACTATCAATACTTTCTCTTTAGTTGCTGCCATTTGCTATCTCGCTCGGAAAAGTTATTCTGAAAGTGGTTCCTTGATCCAGTTGAGAATCTACTTCTATAGTTCCACCATGGTCAACCACAGTTTTTCTAACTATAGCCAATCCCAAGCCTGTTCCTTTTGAACGAGTAGTAAAGAAAGGTTCAAAGATTCTATTTAAATCCTTTGGGGCTATACCTTTTCCTGTATCTCGAATTTCTATTTCCATCTCTTGAGCAGCTTTTTTTACAACCAAAAAGATCTTTCCACCAGCAGATGTATGCTCAAGAGCATTGGCAATCAGATTTGTAAACATACCAAGCAATTTTCTTCTATCGGCAGAAAGTTTCAAATCTCTTTCTGGCGCATCAATCTCTATAGCAATAGATCGATCAGTTGCTTTTCTTTTGAAATCATCAACAGCATCATTGATCACCTCTAAAATAGAGACAGGGTCAGCATCAAGTCTTACAGGGCAACTATGCTCAAGTAGTTGTTCCATAAGGTGGTTCAACTGGTCAACCTCTGACATTATTATCTTCAAGTAAGGCTTGACAGATTCTTTATCACCCAATTCTCTTTCAACGGCACTCAGTGTTGTAGTAATTCCGAATAGTGGGTTTCTTACTTCGTGAGCAACACCTGCAACCAACTGACCAACTACAGCCAAACGCTCCGAAACTATCAACTGCTCTTTAAGGCGTTTTTGTTCGGTAATATCTCGAACTATCCCTAAATAGTATGGTTCAAGATCTCTTTTATCTGTAACTTTTCTCACACTCATTATTGTAGGAATATGTGTTAGATCTTTTCTCACCAATTCACACTCAAAATCTAACTTTTGACCTTCATTGTCTATAGAATGAAGCAGTTCATCGCGTTTCTGTAAGCTTGAAAATATTTCGGTAAAAAGATTCTTTCCCACAAGTTCTTCTGGTGAATTGTAGCCAAGCATTGTAGCCATCTTGGGGTTTACTATGATCAGGTTTCCATCAGAACTAGTGCGGTATATTCCATCCAGTGCACTTTCAAATATCTCTCTGTAACGCTCTTCAGACTCTTTTAAGCGCTCTATCAATCTGGTATTTGAAAGCAGTTGTGCAGCCTGTGTAGCAAATATTGTTACTAAACGCTTATCTTCTTCAACAAAACCACCTTGACGGTTCATCACCTCTATTACACCTATTGTCTGGTCACTGGTTTGAAGTGGTACAACAAGAAGCTCTTTTATTGAAAGTGCTTTGATAAAAGTTCTATCTATTAATTGATCTTCAACTACATTGTTGGATAGATAGGCTTCACCTAACCTAAACACTTTTGCCGCAATGTCGCTCCCAGAAGGTTCAAATTGCAGTATATCTAAATGTTCACCATCGATCCCAAAAGCAGGAAACTGGGCTGCGGCTAAGTCTTTCTCTTTGTCATAAAGAACTATTACACACATCTCTGCGCTGAGCAGCTTGGCAATCTTGCGAGTCACTAGTGCACAAAGATCGCTCACCTGCTCAACTGTCCCCATCATCAAAGAGATGTAGTAGAGACCACTGAGACGATCTATTTCTTGACGTAGTGTCTCGGCTGCTAAGTTCAATGTCTGTCCTAACTTTGCTACTTCATTGCTTCCATTTATGTCAAGACGTTCAGAAGTTGCAGTAACAATGAAACGACGTGTAACACTTTCTATTTTAATCAGTGGTTTTATGACAGAAAAAAAGATCAGAGCACCACTGACAAGAGTAAAGATTGCGTAAATTACTGCTATCAAAAGTAGGTTAATAGTCAGTATATCTAAAAATAATAGTATCAGTAATATAAGTATAAAAAGTAGAAAATTGACTAATAAAAAACTACCCAACAGACTCGTATAAGGGCTAATAAGTGTTAGAAATGTAAAGTGTGAACTCCCTCTCGTTCGACTCTTCATTTCTTTTATAGCATTGATTGCCTCCTGTCGAGTTGCAAAAGTGTTCGATTCTAGATCCTTTGCTGCGCCTAGAAACCTGAGCACCGATCTTGTAAAACCACTTGATGAATAACGGACAGTAGATATAGCGTACCTCTCTTGTAACTGTTTTAACCTCTCACCGTAATAGTCGATTATCTCTGGGGATATTTCTGTAGAATCGTAGTTAACAACAGCGTACATTCTCTTTCCTTGCTTAAGGAAAGCATCTTTAACTAAGCTTGCAAATTCTTCTATCTGCTCACGGCTCTCTATTTTGAGGTCAGAAAAATCAATAAAAAGAATATTCTCCTTCCTATCGAGCAAAAACCTATCTTTAGTTTTCGTATCCATAAAACCCTAAACCGAAAGAATCCTAACACGTTTCTGTTCCTTAAAAGCCTTTTCGGCTGCATCGGCAAGCCTCATTACTGCAAACACGTGCTCTAAAGGTGCATATGAAGGTTTAGAATTGGCTACTTCA
>JAEUQL010000384.1 GCA_016789295.1 Blastocatellia bacterium
ACAGACTCATCATTTACGTAAGCTATTGAGTATCCACCACGTAGCACTGTTTGGCGTTTGCCAAGTCCTGGTACGTCCCAGGCAACGCTGATGTTAGGAGCGAAATTGTTGCGGTCTGGATCAAATAGAAATCCATTGGCGAAGTTTACACGACCGTTTGGATTGAGAACGATGCTACGACCATCTGCTGCACCGCCTCTCTCTGGTAGAAGTGCAAAGTTGTTCTGTTCTCTAAGAGGTGTGATGTAGTCATAACGAAGACCAGCATTGATTGTCACACGTGGGTGAATACGGAACTGATCCGTCACATAGAAAGCGTACTGATCTATCTCAAGTTTGCGGCGTTGTGTGGCTCCTCTTACAAAGCCTGATGACTGATTGGTAGCATTGAAAGTGACATTGGCAGTTGCAATGCTGCCGCTATATAGAGCCAAGAAGTTATTGGCTGTTAGAAGCTGTGTAGCATCAATACCGCCAGGGAAATCAGTTGATCTAAATGCAAAATTTGCTGGGAAGTTCTGCTGACCTAGATTAAAGGTTGGAAGAATACCAGCATCATTGAATGGAGTGATTCGGATTCTGTCATATTGGAAACCAAATTGTAGAGAATGCTTTCCTAATGACAATGAGGCTCTGTCAAAGATAGATGTATATCTTGTTGTACGGCCTTGATCCAAGAACGTCACTGCTGGATTTGTGAATAGTCCAGCAACTGTTGCACCACCAGCAAAGAAACCAGTTGGATTTTGAATATTGTCAAACTGTGGATCTGTAAAGTTGTATCCAACACCTACTTCATTAGCAAGCCGATTGTTTACTGCAAAGTTCCAACCACCTTTCAAGAAGTGGGTGCGGCCTGTCTGTAGAACCTGTAGGGTTCTGTTGAAAGAAGTGTCTATGTCACCACGAGCAATGTTTTCATTTGCATACTCGTAAATGCCGTTTATAGAGTGTCTGGAGTTGATATTCCAGTCAATTCTGGTTGAGTAGGTATTGCGATCTAGTGGTTGTGATCGGTTAAATAGGAAACCTGAAGTATTCAAGCCATCGCCTACTGTTGCCAAATTTGTATCAGTTGGAGCTTGAGCAATCAGTCCAGCAACTACTGGATCTATCTGTAGTCCTCTAGCAGCCAGAATGTTGAACTTTCTTATCTGTCCACTATTGTCTCTATAAGTAAAGATTCCTTGGCGTGCATCTCCAAGAAGATTAGTAGCAGTCAACTGTGCGCCTTCGCGCTGTCTTATACCTTCATAAGAGTTGAAGAAGAAGAGCTTATTCTTGAAGATTGGGCCACCAATTCTGTAACCAAACTGATTACGGTTCAGTTGAGGTTTTTCAACACCGCTAAGGTTATTGAAAAAGTCATTGGCACCTGCTGCACTGTTGCGGTTGAAGAGAAATGCTTCACCGTGGTACTCATTTGTACCTGAAGGTGTGACAAAACGGACTGCAGATGATCCTGCAACGTCAGCACCAGCATTCTGGGTGATAATTGTTACTTCACCAACGTTTGCAACAGTTGGGAGGTTGGGAGAGAAATCTAGGCCGTTTGAACGGATAAAGTTGTCTTGGATGTTGATACCATCCTTTGTCACTTGAGCAGTTGAAGCACGTTGGCCGTTGATGACGGTTGTGGTGCGGGAGAGATTTCCGTTCACACCAGCTTGCAACTGTACCAAGTTAAGAGGATTACGGGTTTGAAGTGGAAGTTCTTGTGTCTGTTTTGAAGATACAGTGTTGCGAACTTCACCATTGGTTGTCTGAACCAGTTCTTCACCACCAGCTTGAACAACAACTATCTCGTCGTTTCCACCAACCTGGAGGTCAACTGTGAAACCATACTCTTGAGCTATGTCAAGTTTTAGTTTTTCTGAGATCGATTTCTTGAAACCAGATGCTTCCGTAGTCAGCGAGTAAAGACCCACTGGAAGCAAAGGTGTTGTGTAAACACCACCTTCATTTGTCGTGCCAGTAACTTCCTGCTTCGTACCATCGTTTGTAACTGTGACAGTTGCTCCAGGAACGATTGCACCTGAAGGATCTTTAACAGTTATGACAAAGCGACCGTTTGTTGTCTGAGCCATAACAGACGCAGACATCAGAAGCAACGGAAGACAAAGCACTATGCCGGCTACAGCTAAAATCTTGAAACCGAAATGTGCTAAGGTCGTCTTAGTCATACATTCCTCCTCTGTATATATCGAAAAAAGTTAGAAAGTTTTTATTGCTGTATATCTTGTGAGTTTCAGTAAAAACGGCTGAAACATCTTTTTGAAACAACAGCTAAACTCCTACCTGCAGCTTATCCGTGAGATCTATTTAATTGTTTTGTTATCTACTTTATAGGAGTAAGACGGTTACACAAAGCTACAGCTAAAAATAGCTGTAGCTTAGAAGCTGGGTTAAGCAACTTTCAAGCCAAAAAACTCTACTTCTAACCCAGTTTCGCTATGATAGCGTCTACTAAAAGGTTATATTACCGACCTTTCTGTTTTTATCAACTGATTCATAAAGTTAATATCCAAATATTCAGATAAAGATCCAAATATTCGCATAATTTTTTACAAAGTATTTAGAATCTGCTATGTACAACCTTCCAACTACTCTTCTATCTCTTCTATATCGTGTTAAAATAGAAAATTTAAACAAAATCAGTACAAGCATTTTTCTTCTAAGGGCGGGCTGAAAACTTTGGGGTGAAGCTTTTAGTCTATGAGCATGTAGAAGAGCATTTTCTGAAGACTATTGCTGCTGTTTGGACAAAAAGAGAAAGTGCAGCTTGTAGTAAAAATTCCCACTATTTGACAGGCAAAGAAAAAACAATGGAGAAACTCCTTATGCTAGATGATTTTAAGCGACAGCTACCAGACGTAGACCCACAAGAAACTTCTGAGTGGCTTGAGGCTCTCGAAGATGTAGTTGAAGAGAATGGTGTAGAACGCGCACGCTTTATCTTAAGAAAAGTACTTAAGAAAGCTAGGTTGATGCAGATAGGTCTACCCCCACTTGTACAGACTCCTTACATAAACACTATTTCACCCGAACAGGAACCACTTTTTCCAGGTGATGAAGAGATGGAACTGCGCATCAGGCGCATAATTCGTTGGAATGCTGTGATGATGGTAAAGCGAGCTAATGCAAGCTTTCCAGGTATTGGAGGACACCTTTCAACCTATGCTTCTTCAGCAAGTCTTTATGAAGTAGGGTTCAACCATTTCTTTCGTGGTAAAGATAAGGAAGGTGAGTCTGGAGATCAGATCTTTTATCAGGGGCACGCTGCTCCTGGCATCTATTCCAGAGCTTTTCTGGAAGGCCGTTTTACTGTTGAGCAGCTAGAGCATTTTCGAAGAGAGACAGAAGGAAAAGGACTCTCTTCTTATCCACACCCACGCTTGATGCCAGACTTTTGGGAATTTCCTACTGTTTCTATGGGCATTGGGCCTATGAACGCAATCTATCAAGCCAGGTTCAACAGATATCTTCACAACCGAGGTATTAAAGATACCAGCAACTGTAAGGTCTGGGCTTTTCTAGGTGATGGAGAGATGGACGAGCCAGAAGCCACAGGTGCTCTAACGCTTGCTTCTCGTGAAGGGCTAGATAACTTGATATTTGTTGTCAACTGTAATCTGCAAAGACTGGATGGCCCTGTTCGTGGTAATGGAAAGATTATTCAAGAGCTGGAGTCGATTTTTAGAGGTGCAGGTTGGAATGTAATAAAAGTTATATGGAGTAGGCGATGGGATCCACTTCTTGCCAAAGACGTTGATGGTATTCTTGTAAACAGAATGAATGAAGTTGTTGATGGCGAGTATCAGAAATACACTGTTGAAACAGGGGCTTACATACGTCAGAACTTTTTTGGTGTGGACGAGCGTCTGCTAAAAATGGTCGAAAACATGAGTGATACAGAGATCAAAAGGCTTCGCCGAGGTGGTCATGACTACAAGAAGCTTTATGCAGCATACAAACTGGCTGTAGAGCACAAAGGCTCTCCAACGGTTATTCTTGTAAAGACCATCAAAGGTTGGACTCTTGGTCAAAGTGGGCCTGGCAGGAATACCACACACCAGCTCAAGAAATTGTCAGAACTTGATATGAAGCATTTCAGAGATGACATGGCATTACCTATACCAGATGAAAAGTTGAAAGAGATGCCTTTCTATCATCCAGGGCCAAACAGCGAAGAAGTTGAGTATCTATTGGAGCGGAGAAGGTTGCTAGGTGGTTGTTTGCCAAAACGGATTGTTCGTTCCAAACCTCTCACTCTACCAAAGGTAGACTTGTACCAAGAGTTTTTCAAAGAGACTGCACCAAATCAGGATGCTTCCACAACGATGGCTTTTGTAAGACTACTTAGGAAACTTCTAGATGATGCTGATATAGGCAAGAGAGTCGTT
>JAEUQL010000385.1 GCA_016789295.1 Blastocatellia bacterium
CAATACATCAACTATGGCTATAGTAGGTATTATCTAATGCAGTAAGTAGTTTACTTTTCAATTTAGCAATGCGTAGAAGAGTGAAGAAAAAGGACAACAGATAGGGAAGAATTTTTAAAGAAGTTGCTGAGTTGTGTAATCACAACTCAGCACCACTTATTTTCTCAGCAGGTAGAAGCCACCATCGATTACTACAAGTCCAGGCTCAGACTCTTTGGCATTCTCTGGGTGGACAAAGAAACTGGAGCGTTGCACGCGGCCATCAGAGTAGGTCAGTTCAAGGGTGTTGCCGTTTATGCTGTAAGTTCCAGCCCCACCACCTTTTTGCGAGGTTCCTGCACTTGCATTTGACCCTGCTCCTGTGTAGCCAACAAAGTTCTTTTCACTAAACCTTCCATCACGTGTAAAGACTATAGTCGTCTCACCACTTACTCCTCCACTCACTCCACCAGCACCTCCAGAAAGGTTTGTAAAAGAGCGAGTTGAATAGGTTCCATCGAGTTTGAAGTTGCTATATTCGTCTATACGTCCATAGACTGTTTTGCCAATAGTAATGCTGTTTTGGCTACTTTCAAAGGCTGCAGGTGCATAGGAACTTCCATCATTCCAGTTAAAGCTTATTTTGTTATTTGATATCTGATATCTGCCAAAGTTCTTAGAGTCTTCACGTTCGAGTTTTGCAAAATCAAACTGGCCACCTTTGGGAAAACCGTAATATACACGGCCATCTGGGAAGAAACAGTAGTAGGTTCTCGTGGCGATATTATCGTAGTAGCCTGTTGCTGGATTGAACTGTGTTCGATATTCACTACCAAGGTAGAATCCAGACAACTGGTTACCCGAAGGAAGATTTTTGGGCTGTTTAGTGGCAGAAGGGTTGGCTTTGTTGCTGTTAGTCGAAGCTACGTTGTTGGGCTTGTAGACGTTTGCAAAGTCTGTGTTTTCAATAAATGTTGCAAGTGTTGCTTTGTGCTGGTCAAAAAGCTCTTGGCTGGTGGCAATGTAAACTATCATCTCTGCCCTTGAGCCAGGGTTTGCACCAAGGTAGAACCTATGGGAGCGGCTTTTTTTGGAATCTTCTACAACTATGTAGGTGTAAACTATGTCATAACCTTCTTGTGCTCGGTCTTTCTGTATCTCACCTTGTTGAACAATCTTCTCTCCATTCTGTAAGGAAGATTTCACGCTAGATGAGAACCACTGATAGAAATCTCCGTTTAATTCAGTGCTCTTTATCAGGCCGATTGCACATCCAGTTCCAGCAGGTAGTCCTGGAGCAAGAAGAAAAACTGAACCATTCTGCTCTACCTTTCGCCAGCCATTTGGAGTCTTAAAAAGTATGTTGTCAAATTGGGAATCGTGTTTTGGAGCTTCTTGTTTTTGAGAAGTCTGTTTTTGAAAGTTATTAATTTGTGCACAGGCTGTTGTAGAAAAACTTATTAGAAAAAAGAATGCCACCAAGAAAGAGCAGGTGGCAAAGTTGATTAAATGTCGCATTTTCTTACTCCATTGTTCTAGTAATTACTCTGTTGGATAGCCTGCTTCTTTCCAAGCTCTATACCCACCATCCATCGAGTAAACATTGGTGTATCCCATCTTCTGAAGGTTGTCTGCTGAGAGTGCAGAACGAAAACCACCGCCGCAGTAGAGAATGATTTCGGCGGCATGGTCTTCAATACTATTCTCTATGTCGCGCTCAATAACGCCGCGACCCATATGAACGGCTCCTTTTGCTCGACCTTTTTCCCATTCGTTGTCTTCTCGAACATCGACAAAGTGGAATTTATCGCCACTGTCTATCTTCTCTTTGACTTCTGCTATGCTAAGTTCTTTTATTCTGGTCTTTGCATCGTCTACCAACTTCAGAAAACCTTCAGCGTGTTTCATATCTACTCCTAAATAAATTATTCTATTGATATCTAACTATCAAATCCTCTTTTAAGAGGGAACACATTGCAGCAAAGGCTGCCTCTACAGACTCTTGATCCTTGGATTCTATGGTGATCTTTACTTTGTAATCTTTGTTATCAAAAGAAGGATAGGAGCCTATGCTTACAGATGGATAATCGCTAGCAATTTGTTTCATTTGAACAGCTATTGAGAACTCATCTTCTTGAGTATATATACACCTAAGATGAAACTGATTTGTGCGAAAGCGTTCTTTTACAGCGTGGAACTTCTCTCGAAAGAAGCGTGGAACACCTGGCAAAATATAGACATTTTCGCAAGCTAGCAACGGCCATTTGAGGTCTGAGTTGTGTATAAACCAAGCTCCTTCAGGAACATCAGCCATCTGCAGATGCGACTCTGTCACTTTTTCGCCAAGGTAATTGCGGATTAGAGCTTCAAGCTCTGGATTTCGTACAATCTGCCTTCCAAAGGCGCGACTGATGCCTGCAAGAGTCACATCGTCGTGTGTTGGGCCTACCCCTCCAGAAGTGAATACGTAGGTATACTTCTTAGAGATATCAGCAACCACTTCAGCAATATGGTCAACATCATCAGGAACAACCATTATAAGTTTTAATGCAACGCCAAGGTTGCGCAGTTCAGAGATGAGGTATCGAGCGTTACCTTCTTCCGTCTTGCCACTAAGTATTTCATCACCAATAACAAGGATAGCTGCCGTCGGTTCTTTCATAAGCTTTCTTCTCGACAATTCTGGATTAACGATTTCTAGCACTACAGATAAGTAGAGTCAAGAAAAGCTAATCACTTGAGCCACAGTTCTGCTCTTGAAAGAATACGCCCCATAGCCTCTTTGAACTTTTCTTGCTCTACTATCAGGCTTGTTATAAGCCAACCCTCTGACGCAAAGTCAAAGAAATATCCTGGGTGTATCAACACATTCTCTTGTTCAAGGATTTGTAGAATCATCTCTTCTTCTGTCATGACATTGGGTACTTGTATTATCGAATACCATCCAGCTTCAGCCGAAAGCAGGCTACAAACTGACTCTTTTCCTAGCTGACTTTGAAGCCACGTTCTATTACTCAAAACACGTTCTTTTATCTGAGTTTGTATATGTGAAACACTCTCAAAGAGTGAACGAGCAGCGTGTTGTACAGGAGTACTCACAGAAAGAAATAGATCAGCAATAAACTCAAGCCTCAACATAGCCTCAGTAGCTATATTGCTAGGTCCATTAACTACTACCCAACCAAGTTTGATCTGTGGTAGGCCAGCAACCTTTGAAAGCCCACTCATTGTGAAAGAAAGTATCTGGTCTACTTCCGCAATAGTCTTAACACGTTGCTCACTCTCTTGATAAGTGTAATCTGAAAAGACTTCATCAGAGATTAAAGCTATTTGATGCTCTAGACATATCTCTATAATTTGATCAAGCTCATCTTTTTTAAGGCACGACCCAGTAGGGTTATTAGGGCTAACTATGATTATAGCTTTGACACTACTATTTATGGCTTTTTTAATAGAATATATATCTATGTGCCAATCACCATCATAATAAAGGTTATATGGTACAGCTTTTATAGTTTCTGCTTGCGCTAGATGTTCAAAGAGTGGATAAGATGGAATTGGAACTAGTACTTGTTCACCTGGATCTGCTAAAAGCTTGAAAAGAAAAGTATAGGCTTCGCTAGTACTTGCAGTTAGAAATATATTGTCTAACTCTACCTTTACTTTCCGTGCTTTATAGTAGTTACATACAGATTCTCTTGCTTCTAAAAGCCCTTTGGGATCAGGTTCGTAAAAGATCGATTCAGGACGGGTGAGGGAAGATGTTATAAAGTCGATGTTATAGTCAAATCCGACTTGGGTCGGATTTGACTCTGTAAGGTTAACGATCTCTAGTCTATTCCTGTTTTCAATAAGCTTTGAGATCCTGTTCTGCTGCATCTGCTTTGGAGTACGCAAAGAGAACAATTTCTACTACTCCTGTTCTAAAAGACCAGTATAGCTACTTTGGACTGCCATCACTTTTGTAATCATTGAAGTTGAACAGGTAACGCCACCAATTATTCACTCTTCCATCAGGATTGGTTCCTTCGGCTCTTGGAAAGCGGGTAAACCACCACATAATATAGTTGAGTTGATAATCTGGCCCACCCCATGAAGTAGCTGATACTTTTGTCTTTTTTCCTGTTAGGTTTGGATAGTTTAGCCAATCGTCTGCTGTACTTTCAACAGGCGAGAAATTTGCGTAATCATAATCAGAAGTTGCGTTTGGTGGAAAGTGGCAATCACCAACACCGGCCTCACCATTAGATTTTGATGCATTTGCCGCAAACTTATCCCAGTTTGTCAGCAAAGGATTCTTTCTCCATCCACCATAAAAATGTCTCATAGTACTTTCGGCTCTGTGGCATAGGTTGTGAAGCATCTCTGCAACACCGCGCTCGTAGTTGAAGCCCATAATAGCAAAAGGTCGGCTAGATTTTACT
>JAEUQL010000386.1 GCA_016789295.1 Blastocatellia bacterium
AAAAAATGCTTAATAAAAAAGAGTTTCTTTTATTTTATATTGCTAGCATAAGTTACTTTTTAATAAAGTTTTAATAACTGTATTAAGTAAGAACTATCTTGACAAAATTACTAGTATATCGATATTTAGCAATCTTTAAATTTTTTAGAGATGGGTTTATTAAACAAATTTTACTTGTAGTTTCTGTATTGTTAGTGGGTGAAAGTCTGCTGCCTAGATCAATTTCTGGTAGATACATCAAGCAGTATGGTATTATCAGGGACTCACCATTAGAGTTAATCCTGAAGGAGAAGATTAATGAAGCGATCCGTATTTACCTCCTTGATCCTTGTTTTTCTACTTATAACTTTTAGCAACTGTAGAAGAGCTAGTGATAATCCTCTGACAGAGGATGTCTTTAAAAAGACTGTGGAGAAAAATTTTAAGTTAGCAAAGAGTCGTGTAGATGGTATTGATGTAGCAAAACTTTTTGAGCCGCCACTAGATCCATCACCAATCCTTTTTCCACAAAGTGAGCCTGGAAATGCAGCTCAGGCTTACTGGGAAGTTCTGAAAGACAAGATAGACCCAAGGGCAGAATCGAGACAACAGTTTCTTGATCAGACAGCCCCAGTCGTCCAAGTTTTTGATTTTGCAATAAGAGAACGGTTGGCACTTTCACCATCAACTATCGATGCGGTGAAAGCAGAAGCAGAAAAGGTTGCAAAGCTTTCAGATCTTGCAAAACTGGAAGAAGGAGCAAAGAGAAAAGAGTTTAATTTGATAGGAGAGATGGTTCCTATACCAGATAACATACTCAACATTCAGGCAGTTCCTCTTTCTGTGCTCAAGTCTTACACGGCTTGTTTAATTGTGAAAGGGTTGTTGTCAGAAGCTGAAGGCGACAAAGCCAAAGCAGAAAGCTCCATGCAGACAGCAATTGCTTTAGGTACACATTTTACTAAAGACTCTATTTACGCTCATTATTCTGCAGGCTTGGTTGTAATGGAGTTTGGAGCAATAGCCCTTAGAGATTTTTACAAGAGAAATAACGACGAGCCGAAGGCAAAAGCTGTTGATTCCTTTATTAATGAGCTAGGAGAACATCTGGGTAGACTTGGTACTCTTGCAATAAGGGATGATAATGGCCAAGCAATAAATTCTCTTAAAACCGTTGGATACTTAGACGAAGGGGTTGACACACTGGCCAAGATAGCCAGCGATGGAAAGGTTCCACGTGCTATGAGAGCAGGAGCAGTTGAAAACATGATGTTAGGATATGTTTTCCGCTACATGATGGTTGAAAAATCGGGACGCTCTCTGGAATCTTCTGATTACGCTCCTCCTTCAGATCTGAGAATAAAAGCTCTTGAACAAGTTGCTGCAACTCAGGACAAAAGTATTTCGGAAATGGCAAAGAAAGCAGCACAGGTTCTTGTGAAGATGAAAGCAATGAGTAGTCCAGAAAGAGCCAAGTATTGGCGAGATCTGAACACTGCTCAGCAGTAGTCGTCTTGTGGAGTTGATCTACTCTTCAGATCAACTCCTTTAATAACAACGTTGTTATTAGCCTTTCCAAAAACTTTCTAATAAAAACTCTTTCAATAACTTTTGCAGTTGAGACAAAAAATTTTGCACTTTATATCATAAAGTACTTGACGGCTATTTATTTGGAGGCGTAATATCGGCCTATGGGTTCAGCTAGTCCGCTTCGTTCACCTAGAGTAGAGGATAGAGAGACAGAGCCAGTAGCACTGCATGCGCGGGCGATGGACAATTTAAGGTTCATCCGAGAGACGATGGAGTCGGCTTCATCTTTCACTGCGGTTTCTGGATGGGGAGAAGTTGCAACAGGGGTGACAGCACTGGTGGCTGCATATTTAGCAGCCAAGCAGACAAGTTCAGGAAGATGGCTTCTGGTTTGGCTCTTTGAAGCTGCCCTTTCACTTTTAATAGCTGCTGTGATGATGAATCGCAAGGCAAAAGCTGCAAGCACACCGCTACTGTCTAAGCCGGGCTGGAAGTTTACACTCAGTTTCTCGCCTCCAATGTTTGTTGGAGCACTTCTTACCATAGTTCTTTACAGAGCAGGTCTTGCAGGAAATCTTCCAGGGATGTGGTTGCTGCTTTATGGTACAGGGGTTGTCACAGGAGGAGCTTTCTCAGTCAAAATAGTTCCTGTAATGGGGCTATGTTTTATGATCTTAGGTACAATAGCTCTCTTCTACTGCTCGGTGGGCAATCTTTTTATGGCAGTTGGTTTTGGAGGGCTTCATATAATCTTTGGTCTTATCATTGCCAGGAGGTATGGTGGCTAAACGCAGTACAGAACGTCATCAAGCTCATCTTGAGCAGCCCGATCAACAGACTGACTTTGCAGTTCGCAAGAAACTAGAGTCTATTCGTTCGACCGAGCCTGCAGAGACTGTTGCTACAGACCTTGACCGTCTTATACACGAAAGGATGAGGCTAGGGATTGTCAGTGCTCTGGCTGTAAACCAGTCGCTCAGTTTTAACGACTTGAAACAGTTGATGAAGACTACGGATGGAAATTTGAGTGTCCATGCACGCAAACTCGAAGAAGCCGACTACATTGAGTGTACAAAATATTTCGAAGGTCGATTGCCAAAGACCGAATATAGACTCACAGAAAAAGGTCGCAAAGCTCTGGAAAGATACCTCAACCATATGGAAGCTCTCATACAAGCTATGCGCGAACGCTAAAACAGAGATAAATTTTTTTGGAGAATTACTTTATGATACAAAGCTCTTTACATATTCATTTAGCAGACAAGAAGCAATCAGAAGTATCATCAGGATTGCACGTTGCAATAATAATGGATGGCAATGGCCGGTGGGCTACTGCACGAGGCAAAGCAAGAATTTTCGGCCACAGAGCTGGAGCAGATTCAGTGCGCAGAGTAGTAGAGGCTGCACCGTCATTGGGTATTACCACTTTGACACTTTACGCCTTCTCTTCGGACAACTGGAAACGCCCGACTGCAGAAGTTACTGCGCTGATGAGGCTACTACGGCTTTATCTCAGAACAGAAACAGAAAAGTGTATTAAAAATGGAGTAAGAATAAGCGTCATAGGGCGAAGAGATAGGCTTGCTCCACACCTTGTTGCTGCTATAGAAAGAACAGAGAAAGCAACAGCCCCTGGAATAACTCTACATCTTCGCATAGCAATAGACTACTCGTCGCGTGATTCCATACTACGAGCAGCCATGGCTGCTACTGCTACGCCCCACCTTTGCCGTGAAACCTTCTCAGAACTTCTAACAGAGTTTGGTCATGGAGGAAGCCCAGCCCCAGATGTCGATCTGCTGATTAGAACAGGAGGAGAGCATCGCCTCAGCGACTTTCTTCTTTGGGAAAGTGCTTATGCAGAACTCTTCTTTACAAAACGTATGTGGCCAGATTTTGGAGTTGATGACTTGGCTGCTGCGGTAGATGAATTTAGAGCTAGAGAACGACGTTTTGGAGCAGTTCCAACGGCAATGGTTGTTTAACTTTTGAGAGGGTTTATGAATAAGAATACTGAGCTTGGACTGACAATTATTTTAGTAGCCCTTCTACTTGGAATTTTGGGAGACCTGTTGCTAAGAGCTACTCCTTGGGGTCTCAATCTAACACTCTGGATCACACTCTTTATTTCTGTACTGATACTGCTTTCTAGATATAGACGTGTAGGTCTAGAAGGTGAGGGTAGATGGCTTCTGCTTCCGATGCTGCTATTCTCTTTTGCTTTTGTCTGGCGTGATTCTCTAACACTTCAGTTTCTAGACATAATGGCTATCATTATCTGTCTTGCTCTCTCAACTCAATATGCAAGAGATGGAATGGTAAGAATTGCAAGCTTGACGGAATATTTTATTCAGATGGTTATGGCAGCAATAAACAGTGCCTTTGGGTTCTTACTAATTCTTGTACAGGATATAGAATGGAAAGCGATTCCAAAAGGGAAGTGGATGCACCACGCAATATCTATCTTTAAGGGTTTGTTGCTGGCTACCCCGTTGTTAATAATCTTTGGACTACTTTTTATGGCTGCTGATGCAGTCTTTCAAGGAATAGTTCAAAAGAGTCTCAATATCAGCTTTGAACAACTTTTTCTGCACGGCTTTATCATATCTTTTTTTACCTTCGTCTCTGCAGGTCTGCTGCGTAGTGCCCTTGTTGGAAAAAGATTCACAACTAGTGCACCTACACAGCAGGTTCTCTCTCTCGGTATCACCGAAGTAGCAACAATTCTGTTTCTAGTAGATATGCTTTTTTTAGGTTTTGTAGTTGTGCAGATTCATTACTTCTTTGGTGGTGCTGCTATGGTGGAGCAGACTACAGGACTTACATATGCAGAGTATGCAAGAAGAGGATTTTTTGAATTGGTTGCAGTTGCAGCACTAGTTTTACCA
>JAEUQL010000387.1 GCA_016789295.1 Blastocatellia bacterium
CAATAATGTATGGTTTCAACACGATCATTGTCACCATCATTGCTTTACCTGCAATGATAAAGATTAGTGGAACCCTTACAGCTCTTGTTTTTGCAACTTTTCCGCTCGTTTCTGTTGCCACACAGTACTTTTCAAAACAGATACACGAACGCTTTGAACAGGTACAGGAGTATTTTTCTGACCTAACTGCAAGAGCACAAGAAAGTCTTTCTGGTGTACGTGTCATACGTTCTTATTCAAGAGAAGATTATGAGGTGGAAAAGTTTAAGAAGCTAAATCATGAATTTGTTGGTCGCAACATAGGTCTGATAAAGTTGAACGCACTTTTCACTCCCACACTACATGCTTTGATAGGTTTTGGGCCTGCACTGTCTCTATGGTACGGTGGAAGTTTGATCGCTAAAGGGGATCTGACAGTTGGAAAGTTTGTTGAATTCAACCTCTATCTAGGTCTGCTGATATGGCCAATGATAGCACTTGGGTATGTGGTGAGCCTCTATCAAAGAGGTATGGCCAGTATGGGAAGAATAAATGTAGTTCTTAACACTGAGCCAGCCATAAAAGACACTGCAGAAAAAGGCACTGTCAAAGATATTCAAGGTAGAATAGAGTTTAAAGGTCTCAACTTTAAGTATAAAGATAAGCTAGTTTTAAAAAATATAGATCTAAAAATAGAGCTTGGTCAGACCGTGGCGATAGTTGGGCGTACAGGCTCTGGAAAAACAACACTTCTCAACTTAATCCCACGGCTTTATGAAGCTCCTCATGGACAAGTGTTGATAGACGGTAGGCCAATAGAAGAGATACCTCTTTCGCTACTGCGTCAGTCCATAGGTTATGTTCCACAGGAGAGTTTTCTATTCAGTAACACGCTAGCCGGAAACATTGCCTTTGGTGTAGAAGAGAGTGATCCAAAGGAGATAGCAGTAGCTGCAGAACGTGCAGGATTGAGTACTGACATTACTGACTTTCCAAAAGGTTTTGAGACCGTTGTAGGTGAGCGTGGAATAACTCTTTCTGGAGGCCAGAAGCAGAGAGTATCAATAGCCCGTGCATTGATACGTCAACCAAAAATCTTGATACTGGACGATTCACTCTCGGCTGTTGACACAGAGACAGAAGAGAAGATACTTGACCATTTACGCGAAGTAATGAGTGAAAGAACCTGTCTTATTGTTTCTCATAGAATTTCAACAGTGAAAAATGCAGATATGATAATAGTTCTTGCAGAAGGTGAAATAGTTGAACAAGGCACACACCAACAGTTATTGGACAAAGGTGGGCTTTACGCTGAGCTTTACGAGAAACAGTTGCTTGAGGAAGAGTTAGCCATCAGCTAAGAAAAGTATGCAAAATCAACACGAAGAAGAGCAGTTAGGAAAACTTTATGATCGTCAGGTAGCAAAGAGGCTTCTATCTTACTTAAGCCCATACAAGAAATATGTCGCCACTGCTATTCCACTGATCACTATAACTTCTGTTATTGAGTTGATAGGTTTAAACATCACTATGGTGGCTGTGGATCTCTACTTGAAGCCCACAAGTGAAAGTGAGCTATCGACAGTTTCAAAGTTTGCCAAAGCAACAATCAACTATTTCGGCTGGAAACCTGCTATTAGCGAAGTTTTGGCAGGTTTTGCTGCTGCTTACATATTAGTAATTCTTACAGGTTTCATCTTTTCATATTTGCAGACAGTTATCCTGAGTACGATGGGTCAGTACATCATGTATGATATGCGTAAGCAGATCTTTGCTCATCTACAGAAGCTTCCTCTGCAGTTCTATGACAAAAACCCTGTAGGACGTCTGATCACAAGGCTTACTTCCGACGTTGACGCACTAAACGAACTGATGACATCAGGTTTTGTGACGCTCTTTAGCGACCTGTTTACCCTGCTTGGAATAATGTTCTTTCTCTTTCTGGTCAATTGGAAATTGGCTATTGTTCTGGTTACGATTTTGCCATTGATGATCCTTGTTACAGCTTGGTTTAGGAAGAATGCAACAAAAGGCTTTCGAGAAGTTCGTGTGAAACTGGCTCGAATCAACTCTTTTCTACAAGAGCACATCACTGGCATGGCTATAGTGCAGATCTTCAATCGGGAAGAGCGTGCCATGGCTGAGTTTAGTGACATCAACGATCAACACAGAGTAGTAAACATCAAGACCATCTTCTATTATGCTGTCTTCTATCCTGCCATAGGATTTGTCAATGCTTTGGGTACTTCACTGATAATCTGGTTTGGAGGTGAACAGGTGATTTCAGGCGTGTTAACGCTTGGTGCACTAATCTTCTTCATACAGTCAACGCAGCGTTTCTATGAACCTATTCAAGACATTAGTGAGAAGTACAACATACTACAATCTGCAATGGCGGCAGCCGAAAGAGTTTTCCGACTTCTTGACACAGAAGTGACCATCAAGTCTATAGAGAACCCGAAGAAGATCAAAGAGTTTCGTGGAGAGGTAGAATTTGCTAACGTCTGGTTTGCCTACAACGGTGAGGATTGGGTTCTGAAAGATGTCTCTTTTAAAATAGAACCTGGGCAATCGGTAGCTTTTGTTGGTCACACTGGAGCAGGCAAGACAACAATTTCAAGTCTGCTGCTACGGATGTATGACATACAGAAAGGGAAGATCCTGCTGGATGGCATAGACATCAGGGAGCTTGATCTTGCTGAACTGAGAAAAACTTTTGGCGTAGTTTTGCAGGATGTTTTTCTTTTTTCGGGTGATATATTGACAAACATAAACCTTGGTGATGAGAGCATAAAAGAGAGTCAAGTAAGAGCTGCAGCAAAAGAAGTTCACGCAGACGATTTCATAATGAAGCTTGAAGGTGGTTACAACGCAGAACTTACCGAACGTGGTTCAACACTATCTACTGGGCAACGTCAATTGCTTTCATTTGCTAGAGCATTAGCTTTTGATCCAAGGATTCTTGTGCTAGATGAAGCTACATCTTCAGTCGATACTGAGACAGAACTTCTAATACAAGACGCAATAGCAAAGCTATTAAAAGGGCGTACCTCGTTGATAATTGCACACCGCCTTTCAACTATTCAGAGTGCAGACAAGATAATAGTTTTGCACAAAGGACAAGTACGCGAAGCAGGTTCTCATCAGCAACTACTAGCAAAACGTGGCATCTACTACAAGCTTTATAAGCTTCAATACAAAGAGAAGGAAGAAGTAGTTAAACAGTAGTTGGGTTTGAGATTTGAAACTGCTATGCCTTGAAAAACTTTCTAAATATAAGAAGAAGATTATTCTATCTATTCTTGCGTTGACTTGTGCTTTCAGCATAACAAGTTTTTCAACTGATAAATTTAGCTTTCAAAAAACTTCTTCATTTATTGAGCCTCTACTGCGTTATTTTCTTCCTTCACTCAGTGAGTCTACAATCTACACTATCAACCTCTCTATAAGAAAGTCTGCACACTTCACAGAGTATGGGCTGCTTGCACTACTTCTGTTTGCTGTAGCTGCTTCTGGTGAGCGGGCATGGAAGAGAAGGTGGTTACTTTATGCATTTGTTCCAGTAGCTATTTTAGCTCTTGTGGATGAGTACATGCAGACTTTCACAGTGACTAGAAGAGGATCTTTGAGTGATAGCCTGATAGATATCTTGGGTGCTGTTTCTGCACTCACTACTGTTTGGTTGCTTAGAAGAAGGCTTTTTGTAAAAAAGCCTCACTAATTTTTGTTAGAAATTGGCTCCCAACCTCATCAAGTGTTGTTCAAGGATTGTAAAGTCTGTCATGTACATAGCGCGTGTTTTTGATATTTCTCTGACCATCTCTTCAGTCTTTGCTCCTCCAACCCAAAGCTCCGTTGTTGGTGGAAGTTTAGATGAAATTTCTTCTAGGCATTTATAAGATTCTTTGAAGCCACTTGTACTGACTATGCCCAGTACTAGTGCAGATATCGAAAGGTGTGATGTGGCACCTACTATCTCTGATGCTGGCAGATTGACCCCAAGATAGACAACGCCAAGACCACCGCTTGCTGCCAAGGTGGCTGCTGAAAGTATTCCAAATTCGTGGTGTTCACCTGATGGAGTGGCGAAAAGTAGCTTGTTGCCAGTTTGTGGACGGCTATAGAGGCGGATCATCGTTCCAAGGACATTTCGCATTATTGTCGATATCATATGTTCTTGAGAGATAGATATCTTGCCTTCTGCCCAACCATTACCAACCTTTTGCATTAGTGGAACAACAACCTCTTTGACCATATCTCTTGGAGAAAGCATTACTACTAGCTTTGTCAGCTCACGATCAACTTTCGCATAGTCAAAGTTATCTAAAGCTTGTATTACCTGTTGTAAGCCTGGAGAATCTAGCGTTGTTTCACTGCTT
>JAEUQL010000388.1 GCA_016789295.1 Blastocatellia bacterium
TCGGTAAGTGCTGCATAGCCGTTTGCTACACATCTTGGGTCTTGGTCTTTGAAGACTTCTGGCAGAACCAGTACAAGGTGGGTCTCTATTCCTGGGATTGTGTGTAGTAGTGCTCCGATGTCGAGGAATGCTCCCGATCCTGTACCACCAGCCGATGAGCAGATGACAAATACATTGACCGTATTTGTATATAGCTGAAGATTTTTGAGGTCTGGGTGGTAGAGTTTATTCAGATCCAGGCTACGCAGTTGCCTAAGCAATGTGTCAAGTTTGGGTTTGATCTTGTTTATGCCGTAGTGGTAGAAGAAGCCGAGGCGTGATGCTACGCGCACTTGTCCGGCACCCTGACCAAGGTCACCACGGTCTTTCAATCTCTGGTCAGGCTTGAACCAGGGCTTGAGGCGTGGAAAATTGTTGACATCGAGAAACTGTGCCACATTGACTTTCAGTGAGATCCATTCGCTATCAACAAACTCTTTCTTCTTGTAAAGAGGGTCTTTACTTGCATCTTTACTTGTATCTTTTGAAGAACGTTCATCGGTGTCGAGGTGAAGGAATCTAAGAATAGGGAAGTTGTCAAAGCTGGCGTACTGGTCGATTATCCAGTTTCTAACTCTTTGAAGTACGTTGCCCCCTGTTCCACCTATTCCTACAAGTAGTGTAGGACGGATCTTTGTTGCGTTACTATCTGTGGACTTTGCTCCTGGAGTAATATTTCTATAGCTCATTCGGTCTCTCCTTCAAATCAACAAGCAGTTAATCGTTACTTCGACGCGCAAGCAGGACTTTTAACAGAAAATGAACAAACCATATAAGGCCGATAAATAGAAATAGCAACTTCCAGCCTATGGAGAATGAGTATCTGAAAAACAGAAGTGTAAAGAGGTTGAGTGCATAGAGTATGAACAGAGAAAGGCCAATGTTGGTAGCATCGGCGAGTGAATAGTAGTTTCTGACAAGAAACGGAACTATCGTAAGACGGATCAGGAGGAAAAACATCACTACCGAACCGATCAGAAATATAGCTGTGTACTCTATGATCTCTATTCTTGTAGAGGTTGGGGTTAGTCCGACTGCCAATGCAGCCTCTGGTATCAGAAACAAACTTGCTATTAGTAGTTGAAATATTCGCTGCTTCATTGTTTTCTCCATAAGTTGGTACAAACTTTTACGACAGTACTACTCATTTATGTTTTTTGATACAGGCCGTTTTGTACGAATAAATAGTCTGTAAGCAATGTCGCTTTCATCGGCGTCTATGCGAGCAAGAGCAACGTTGCTGTATACATCAGAGACTCTTTTGAAAGCGTGTCTGTCAGGAACAAACCGCCAATCTGTACCCCAATCGCGGCGCAACATCCCCAAAGTTTCACCAGAATCTGATTTGATGCGTGCCTCGGCTTTGCGGCGTAGACTATAACGTTTGTAGAACTCAAAGCTATCATCAAAGCTCAGATAGTAGTTTTGCGGCATCAAAAACCAAGTAAAGAAGGCTATCAGCCCTATGATGAGCAGTGCTGCAATCAAGAGCAGCAGTAAGAGCCTTCCACCACTGTTTCTCACTCTAGGGTTTATCTCGATCTTTAAGTCTTCCATATCAACTTTTTCAGGACGGAAGATCTCTGGGATCTCGTTTGCACCGAAGACGTTCTGCATTTTTGGTGGTAGCTCAAGCTTCAACTGCACATTCTCTACGTGTGCTTGCAAAGAGCCGCGCATTGGAAACTCTTCATCAAATATATCTGCAAAGATAGTTGCAAAGTTATTTCTTGATGGACTGACACTAACTTGCGGTGTTGTAAAAGTAATGTTTAGTAGAGTTTCTGATTGTGGTTTTATATTTTTGAGGCTGTAAGGTTGTTGAGGCGAAAACTGAAACTGGTTACCAGCAATGCGGCTAATACTGGTGCGGTCGGGTTCGAGATCGGTTGCTCGGAGGTGAACTTTTGCCGAAGAGATAGTGTAGTAGTTAAATTTTGACGATACAGCTATGTCTACGCTTCCTGTCAAAGGTGAATCTTCGTCTACAGCATCAAGTTTCAGGTCGTCTTTTAGCCGCAGTTCTAAAGTGTTGCGTCCCAATGGCTTCATTTTGAATGGGTCTACACCACAGAAGTTTATAAAGTCCGGTGTTGAAAGATAGCCACTCTCCCACTGCTTAAGTTCTGCTAGGGAAAAAGGCTCTTGAGAGCCAAGTACAATACCGTAGACCATCAGCATTGAGCGTCTATTAATAGGATCTTTCAATATAGGAAAAGCATAAACCATCTGTATGCGTGGTTCTGAAGCTAGCAGCTTGTAGAACTCTCTAGTATCAAGAGCTTCTTGGCTATTGCCTTTATCAGCAATATTGTCTGTTAGAAGCCAGATAATTGCACGCTGTGCATTTGTGGTTGATAAGAGTTCGCGTACTGCATCTGGCATACGTGTAAACTTTATGTCTTCAGGGGAAGTTGCTCCAGTAACGTCTAGCCTTCCTTTTGGGGCAAACAGCATCTCCCATTTTAGAGAATTTTGGCTAATGCTCTGCACCAGTCTGTTTGTTGTTCTGTTAAATGTAATTATTGAGACCTGGTCATCGCTTTTAGAAGTTTTGCTGACAAATTCGCGCAGAAAGCTTTGAAATTCACTACGACGATAGTAGTAACTTTCTGGCCCAGACTTTGGAGCAGGATATCCATCGTACATACTGCCTGAGTTGTCAAATAGGTAGTAGACCTCTGTGGCATGGGCTGCGATGGCTGCGAGATGGCAGAATATTATAGAGAAGAGGATCAAGAGAGTTTTTCTAAAAATCAAAGCGGCAAACCTCCCCATTTTCTGAAAGAGTGTAGAGCGAATTATTGACTATGAACGCATCAAAGACACTTGAATCATCGCTTGTAGCATCTCTATCACCCCAACGATCTAACGGATTCAAAGGATTGAAAAAAATTAAGTGGCCGTTGCGATGAATGGTCAGAAGTGTTCCTTCTCTATCAAAAAACATGTGTGAAGTATCTATTTCAGTTGCATCTGAAATAAACTCTCCTGTTTGAATATCAAAAAATACTAACCTGTCTTGAACAGAGACTATTATTCGCTCTTTTGTAGCCAGAAGTTTACGTGCTCCACGCTCTACCTGGTTGAGTTTGCGGGTTTGAAAGACTTCATTCTTCACCAAGACCATCTCTATCAGTTTGTTGTCAGAAGTTATTGCATAGAGCTTTTGGCCAAAGAAGCTAGGTTTAACTAGAAATCTTAGTGGAGGGCAGGCAATTTGCGTCAGCTTTGGCGTTGGTTCACTACGGTTACAGTAGAAGATCAGACCTGCACCAGAGAGTGAGTCTTTAGCCCAAAAATAGTCTCCTTGTTCGTCGAGTGCTCCTACAAGCAGAGCATCTACTGAGTTAGACAGTATTGTGCTAGGCTCTTCTCCTAGTAAAGTTTTGTAAGAGAGTTTTAGCAAAGAAGACTGTTTCTGACTAGAGTGAGTAACAGGAAGCTCAAAATGTGTTTGGCTACAGAAGACTTCGCTATTGAAAAGAGTTTGGTGATTTTCTGGTAACTGTAGCTCAACCTTTTGCTGAAGCCAACGGTTTGGATGAGGGTGGATAGTGAAGCTGAGCAGTTTCCTTAGTCCTGCAATGACTACTCGGTCAGAGAAGATAATAGGAGCAATCTGTGGTTCGAGGATCGCTACGGCTGTCTCTATTTCTTCGAGTTGCTGTTTTCCAAAATTGTGTAAAGAGAGCGAAAGAGCACTATTTTCTACTATCTTCAGTTCATTATTGCTTGTAATTAGCCAGAGGAAGCTTTGAGAAAAGCCTATGGGAAAAGAGTCGCTACGTTCGTGTAGTAAGAGTCTTGTTTGAGAGCGTTCTTTTTCAAACACCAGATCGGTGTAACTTTTGCGGATTGGAGGTTGAACCAACCGACCACAATGTCTGCAGTAGAACCCATCTGCCCGATTTATAGTAACTTTGCTGTTTTCTTGACAAAACCTACAAGCTTTTATGGCAATGCTACAGTGGTAGCAGAAGGAGAGGTTAGGGTCACATTGTTGTCGGCATTTCGGGTTAGGGCAACGGTTCATAAGTGAGAAAAATAACAGAAAAAGTTTTGTGAATCGATAGCTACCAAGAATTCTGGTCAGCTAATAGAGTAACTTCTGATAGAAGGTTTCTACAAGTGCTTTATCGATATGTGCTCCACCAACTGTAGCGTTTGCGCTGCCAGCCGCAACACCCCAGCCAATGATCTCTTCGGTTTTCAAACCAGAAACTAGTGCCCAAGCGCACCCTGCTAGAAAAGCATCTCCAGAAGCAACGGCATTGATTACAGTTACTTTTGGAGC